>DASVSP010000120.1:0-16018 GCA_036388065.1 Allosphingosinicella sp. | reverse complement strand
TCGTCGCTATATCTGGCAGATGGCAACACCCCCCAGCGAAAACGCTTACGGCGCCGATTCCATCAAGGTGCTGAAGGGCCTCGACGCGGTCCGCAAGCGGCCCGGAATGTATATCGGCGACACCGACGACGGCTCGGGCCTCCACCACATGGTGTTCGAGGTCTCGGACAATGCGATCGACGAGGCTCTTGCGGGCCATTGCGACCTCATCCGCATCGTCCTCAATCCCGACGGCTCGGTCTCGGTCGAGGACAATGGCCGCGGAATCCCGACCGGAATCCACGCCGAGGAGGGCGTGTCGGCGGCCGAGGTCATCATGACCCAGCTCCACGCCGGCGGGAAGTTCGAGAACACGTCGGACGACAACGCCTACAAGGTGTCGGGAGGCCTTCACGGAGTGGGCGTGTCGGTGGTCAACGCGCTCTCCGAATGGCTCGACCTCACCATCTGGCGCGACGGAGAGGAGCATTACATGCGCTTCCGCCACGGCGACGCCGAGGCGCCGCTGAGGAAAGTCGGGCCGGCCGGCGACCGCAAGGGCACCAGGGTCACCTTCCTGCCCTCGCCCGAGACGTTCAAGATCGTCGAGTTCGACTTTGAGAAGCTCGAGCACCGCTTCCGCGAGCTCGCCTTCCTGAACTCCGGAGTCCGACTGATCCTCACCGATTCCCGGCACGAGGAGGAGAAGGAGGTCGAGCTTTATTACGAGGGCGGGATCTCCGCCTTCGTCCGCTATCTCGACCGGACCAAGGCCGCGCTCATCCCGGACCCGATCTCGGTGACCGGCCAGCGCGACGATGTCGGGATCGAGGTCGCGCTCGAGTGGAACGACAGCTATTACGAGCAGACCCTCTGCTTCACCAACAACATCCCCCAGCGCGACGGCGGAACCCACCTCGCCGCTTTCCGGGCGGCCCTGACCCGCACCCTCAACAACTATGCCGAGAAGTCGGGCATGATGAAGCGCGAGAAGGTCAGCCTGACCGGCGACGACATGCGCGAGGGGCTGACGGCGATCGTCTCGGTCAAGCTGCCGGACCCGAAGTTCGGCTCCCAGACCAAGGACAAGCTGGTCAGCAGCGAGGTGCGCCAGCCGCTCGAGAGCCTGATGGCCGACAAGATGGCGGAATGGCTCGAGGAGAATCCGAACCACGCCAAGACGATCATCCAGAAGATCATCGACGCCGCCGCCGCCCGCGAGGCGGCGCGAAAGGCGCGCGAGGCGAGCCGCAAGTCGGTGCTCGGAGTGGCCTCCCTGCCGGGCAAGCTCGCCGACTGCCAGGAGCGCGACCCGGCCAAGTGCGAATTGTTCCTGGTCGAGGGCGACAGCGCCGGCGGCTCGGCCAAGCAGGGCCGCAACCGCGAGGTCCAGGCGATCCTTCCGCTGAAGGGCAAGATTTTGAACGTCGAGCGCGCCCGCTTCGACCGGATGCTGAGCTCCAAGGAGGTCGGAACCCTCATCCAGGCGATGGGCACCGGACTCGGCCGAGACGACTTCAACATCGACAAGCTTCGCTACCACAAGATCGTGATCATGACGGACGCCGACGTCGACGGCGCCCACATCCGGACCCTGCTCCTCACCTTCTTCTACCGGCAGATGCCGGAGATCATCGAGCGCGGCCACCTCTTCATCGCCCAGCCGCCGCTCTACAAGGTCGCCAAGGGCCGCTCCGAAGTCTATCTCAAGGACAACGGCAAGCTCGACGACTATCTCGTCGACGCCGGGATCGGGCTGATGAGGCTCGAGACGAAGGACGGGCCCAGGACGGGCGACGACCTTCGCGACCTGGCCGATCACGCCCGCCGGGTGCGAAGCCTGATGGCCTACGTGCCCCGGCGCTACGATCCCGGCCTCATCGAGGCCCTGGCCCTGAACGGCGCTCTCGATCCCGCTTTGCCGCCGGCGGAGCGGGCGCAGGCGATCGCCCGGGCCGCCGCCTTCCTCCAGGGCAGCGACGAGGATTCGACCTGGACCGGAGAGATCGGCGCCGACGGCGACTATGTCCTTCGCCGCCTGTGGCGCGGGGTCACCGACCATCATGTCGTCGATCACAAGTTCGTGGCCTCGGCCGAAGCGCGCAAGCTCCACGGCCTCACGGCCGAGCAGACCGCCACTTATTCGGCCGCGTCCCGACTCGTCTCGATGAAAAGCGCGGCCGCGGCGGAGGAGGACGAGGCCAATCCCGACAGCGACGACCCGCACGTCAAGGTCGACGGGATCCCGGAGTCCGGCCGGGCGCCCGACGCCCGCGGGATCCTCGTCCGCCGCCCCACCGAGCTTCTCGACGCGATCCTCGCGGCGGGCCGCAAGGGCCTCGCCATCCAGCGCTACAAGGGCCTCGGCGAGATGAACGCCGACCAGCTTTGGGAAACCACCCTCGACCCCGACAACCGCTCCCTGCTGCGCGTCGAGGTCGCCCAGGCCGACGTCGCCGACGAGATCTTCACCCGCCTGATGGGCGACGTCGTCGAGCCGAGGCGCGAATTCATCCAGGAGAACGCGCTCAACGTGGCGAATCTGGACGTGTGAGGTTTTCCGGGGGAAGCTCCGTTATCTCCAGGTAAAATTTATCTCTATTTGGACGTGCTCGGAACAGTCTCGGTTTTGAGCGGCTCTTTCCAATGGCTGCCATTACAGCTTCTTCCGCTGCCGGTGATATCCTCGCGCCAAAGATGATCTCTCTAAGCGCTGTGGCAGGAAACGTTCGGAGGCGGTCACCGATACCGTGTGCAATCATCCGCCACTCTTTTTCGTACGCCCAATGAGATGACTTGGTGAGAAGCAGTTTATCGATCAAACCTCGGCCCTCTGCCCGGTTGATCAAATTTATGACGGGCCGTTCCTCGGAATATTGAACTGGGAAAGCGCAGGCAAAATCGATAGCCGCAATTGAGGTTTCGAAGCCCAGGCATAGTCCAGAGTGGGCGCTACCATAGTGGGCCCACATCAATAAATTGTCGCGCGCTTCCGAGAGCGAGCAGACTCCGACGCCTTCCAGCATCTTTGTGTTTGCGGCTTCCATGGTCTCGACAATTTCCGGAGCCTTCCGACGGAGAGCCTGTCGTTTCATCATTCGCCGCTGCAGGCGTGATTTTCCCCGCCCGAACACCTGCGCAGACCTCCGGGCATTCCTCTCATGCTCGGCTCTGGTTCCGCGGTAGATGTGAGCCGGAACACAGTCGAACGGGTCGTTGAAAAGCAATGGGCTTGGCCAGAACAGCCGGTGACTGGATATTGTGTCGCATACCCATTGCAAATCCTGCCCCGTGGCCAAGGAGCGATACTTGTAAAGGCGAGGGGGCGCCCTCTGATGATTCCCATCTTCGCTACTCACCGCGCCTCCATTCTGACCTCGACGCCAATCATTTTCGGCTTAGCGCGGGCGAGTTGAGCCTCGGTAAAGCCTCATCACCCGCTCCACCGGAAGCGCCTCAATCCGCACCCCGTTCGACTCCATCGTCTCGGCCTTGAACATCGAGTTCAGAACCGCTTCCTCGGTCGCCTCGACGACCGCCTGGAAGAGCGGCGACACGCGCTCGTTCGCAAGTTCGTCGATCGGGGCCGTCCCGCCCCTGCGCTCCGCCGTCCGCCGCACGCGTTCATGGGTGGAGAAAGCCACGGCATAATCGCCGGAGCCGTTGGTGATCGGCGAGCCGGTGCGGGCGATTCCGAGGAAGGCGCGGCGGGAAAGGCGCTCCAGGTTGCGGTCCGACAAGGGCGCGTCGGTGGCGATCACGACGATGACGGAGCCGTCGCCCGCGCCCGACGAAAGCTCGTCCTTGAGGAAATAGCGTCCCAGCCTCTGCCCCACGGGAACCCCGCCGACGATCAGCACCCCGCCGTAATTGCTCTGGACCAGCACGCCTACCGTCCAGCCGCCGAGCTTCGCCGGAAGCCGCCGCGAGCTGGTTCCGATCCCGCCCTTCCAGCCGAAGGCGATCGTTCCGGTGCCTGCGCCGACCGAGCCCTCCGCCACCGGCCCTGCCCGGGCGGCGGCGAGGGCGACGAGCCCGTCCTCCTTCGTCACCCGGCGCGCACGGATGTCGTTGAGCACTCCGTCGTTGGTCTCGCCGACGACGGCGTTGACCGACCGCACCTTCTCGTTGCCGGCCCGGCGCAGGGTCCATTCGATGCCCGCGGCGGCGGCTTCGGGGACGGAAAGGGTATTGGTGAGAAGGATCGGGGCTTCGATCTCGCCCAGCTCCTCAATCTGGGTTGAGCCGATGAACTTGCCGTAGCCATTGGCGACCGCGAAGCCGGCGGGGACCTTGTCCTGATAGAGGTTGCCGCCGTGGGGGAGGATCGCCGTCACCCCGGTGCGGATCCGGTCGCCCTCGACGATCGTGCGGTGGCCGACCGCCACTCCGGCGACGTCGGTGATGGCGTTGAGCGGCCCGGGAGCGAGGATTCCGATCTCGACTCCAGACTCGCGCGCCCTCGGCCCCTGGCCTTCGGCGGCCGCGCTCACGAGCAAAGCGGCCGCGGCCGCGGCGAGAAGATGGCTGGCGGGCGCGATTCGAATCCTCCCTTTGGGCCTTTCGGCGGAAGCTGCCGCATTACGCCGCCGGGGGCCAGACGTGAAAACGGGGCGCCTCCATGGGAGGGCACCCCGCTTTCTTAGTCTTCTCTGCCGAAGCCTTAGCGGCAGCGGCGGGTGCGGCTGCGGTCGATCGCTCGGCCGGCGAGGGCGCCGGCGGCGGCTCCGACCACGGTTCCCACGGTGCGGTTGCGGCCGCCGTCGACCGCTCGCCCGACGAGGGCTCCGCCGGCGCCGCCGACGATGAGCCCGACCGTTCCGTTGGAGCGGCGGCAGCGCACCCGGCCCTGCGAATCGCGCCAGGTCTTGCCGTGATAATAGCCGTTGTGGTTGGCCATTGCGGGCGCGGCCGGAAGGACGGGCATGGCCATCGTGGCGGCGCAGAGAGCGAGGGTGATTTTACGCATGACTTGGGTTCCTTTCCCCGTGAAAACTCTGCCTATGAACGGGCGAGGGTGGCGGCAGTTTCATTAACCTGAGACAACGATCCCGGATGACCGCCATTCCGGCTCGATTGGGCGCGCGGATAGAACCGTCCGGCGCTAGGCTGCGTTGATGCGGCGAGGAGAGAGCGAATGAACGACGACGAATGGCAGTTCCCGGCGCCGATGGAGGACCCCGAGTCCCGCGGGGCGAAGCGGTCCGCAGACGGCAAAAGCGGAACCAGGCTAGTCCCCGACGGCAATTTCGTCGAAGGCGACATCGAGGAAGACGGCCGAAAGGACGGGCCGTCCTGCCCCTTCCCGCACTGAGGGTGCCGTTTGCGTCATTCCGGCGAACGCGGGACCTTTGCATAACCCTGGCGAAGGGTGCTGAGGTAAAGCCCCCCTCGTCGGGGGGCTTAGGCGGTATCGACATCCACGGGGCGGCGTCGGTTGCTTATCCCTCTCCCCGGCGGGGAGAGGGTAGGGAGAGGGGGCTCGGCGCCGGGAAGTATCCGCGGACCCAGAACCCCCTCACCCCGACCCTCTCCCCGCCGGGGAGAGGGAGATCGAGCGCCGCGCCGGATGTCGATACGCCCAAAGCACGAGCGACTTTTGCAAAGGTCCCGCGAAGGTCGGAATGCCGGTCAGGAGCCCGCGGCGGCCCTTACAGCACGTACTTGCTGAGATCCGTATCCCTGGCGATGTCGGCGAGCTGGGAGTCGACATAGGCGGCATCGACGACGACCTTCTCGCCGCGCCGGTCCTCGGCTTCGAAGCTGACGTCCTCTAGCAGCTTCTCGAGCACCGTCGACAGCCGCCGGGCGCCGATATTCTCGACCTGGCCGTTCACCTCCGCAGCGATCCGGGCGATCGCCCTAATGCCCTCGTCGGTGAACTCGACCTCGACCCCCTCGGTCGCGATCAGCGCGATATACTGCTCGGTGAGGCTTGCGCGCGTGTCGGACAGGATCCGGACGAAATCCTCCTCGGTGAGCGCCTTGAGTTCGACCCGGATCGGCAGCCGGCCCTGAAGCTCGGGCAGGAGGTCGGACGGCTTGGCGACGTGGAACGCGCCGGAGGCGATGAAGAGGATATGGTCGGTCTTCATCGGTCCGTATTTGGTCGCGACCGTGGTCCCCTCGATCAGCGGCAGAAGGTCGCGCTGGACTCCCTCGCGGGAGACCGAGCCGCCGCGGACGTCGCTGACCGCGATCTTGTCGATCTCGTCGAGGAACACGATCCCGTTGGCTTCGGCGTCGGCGAGCGCCACCCGGCTGACGTCGTCCGGATCGAGCCTCTTGTCCGCTTCCTCCTCGACCAGCCGGTTCCAGGCCTCTCCGACCTTGAGCCGGCGGCGCTTCTTCGGGGCGTTGCCGAGCGCCTTGGACATCATCTCGGAAAGGTTGATCATCCCGACCTGGCCGCCCATCCCGGGAATCTCGAACGGAGCGTTCGGCGCCTCGGAGAGCTCGAGCTCGACCTCGGAGCCGTCGAGATGGCCTTCCTTGAACCGCTGGCGGAAGCTTTCGCGGGTCGCCTCGCTCGCGCCCTTGCCGGTCAGCGCCTCGATCAGCCTTTCCATCGCCGCGGCCTCGGCCGAGTCCCTGACCGCGAGCCGACGCCGCTCCTTCTCGAGCCTGACCGCTTCCTCGACCAGGTCGCGGGCGATCTGCTCGACGTCGCGGCCGACATAGCCGACCTCGGTGAACTTGGTCGCCTCGACCTTGACGAAGGGCGCGTCGGCGAGCTTGGCGAGCCGCCGGCTGATCTCGGTCTTTCCGCAGCCGGTCGGCCCGATCATCAGGATGTTCTTCGGAGTCACCTCCTCGCGGAGCCCGTTCTCGAGCCGTTGCCGCCGCCAGCGGTTCCTGAGCGCCACAGCGACGGCGCGCTTGGCCTCCTTCTGGCCGACGATATGCTCGTCGAGGGCGGCGACGACCGCCTTGGGGGTGAGTGCGTCGTTCATTTGTGCTTGTGCCCGTATTTGCTCTTGCGGAGTAGATGGCGCCGGGCGGACGGGAATCAAGCGGCGTGGCCCCTCCCGTCATCCCGGCGAAAGCCGGGACCTCAGGACAAGAAATCTCGGCGGGTCTCCCCGAGGTCCCGGCTTTCGCCGGGATGACGCCAGGGCTGGCTTCCGCGTCGGCATCCCAGGCGTTAAGGCTGCCTTGACGATCACCGAGAGGCGCGAGCATGGCGAGTGACGACCTGGTCGAACGAGTCCGCGCCCGGACGCCCGCCTGCGCGAAGGTGGGCGTGTTCGACGTCGACGGAATCTTCCGCGGCAAATATCTCAATCCCGACAAGCTCGCCTCGGCACTCGCCAAGGGCTTCGGCTTCTGCGACGTGGTGCTGGGCTGGGATTCCGCGGACCAGCTCGTCGACAATCTGAGCTTCACAGGCTGGCATACCGCCTATCCGGACGCCGAGGCGCGGCTTCTGCCCGAGACCGAGCGGGCGATGCCGTTCGAAGGCGGGATGCCGCTGATCCTCGGCGAGTTCGCCGGCCGGGCGGAGGCGGTCTGCCCTCGAAGCCTGCTGCGCCGGGTGCTTGCGCGGGCCGACGCCGCCGGCTTCGCGGTCAAGGCGGCCGCCGAGTTCGAGTTCTTCGTGTTCGAGGAAACGCCGCAATCGGTGCGCGACAAGGGCTATCGCGGCCTCAAGCCGATCACTCCCGGGAATTTCGGCTATTCGATGCTCCGCTCGAGCGTCCACTCCGATTTCTACCACGAGCTGTGGGCGACCTGCGACTCGATGCGTATCGGAATCGAGGGTTTGCACACGGAAACGGGCCCGGGAGTGATGGAGGCGGCCATCAAGGTCGACGACGCCCTCGAAGCGGCGGACAAGGCGGCCCTGTTCAAGACCGTGGCCAAAATCCTGGCGCAAAAGCGCGGGTGGATGGCGACGTTCATGGCCAAATGGTCGACGGACTGGCCCGGCCAGTCCGGCCACCTCCACATGTCGCTGCTCGATTCGAAGACCGGGCAGGGCCTGTTCTTCGACGAGGGCAAGCCGCTCCACATGACCGACCGGATGCGCTGGTTCGTGGGCGGCCAGCAGGCGCTGATGCCCGAGCTCCTGGCGATGATCTCCCCGACCGTGAACAGCTACACCCGGATGATCCCGGGCTTCTGGGCGCCGACTTCGGCCACCTGGGGCTATGAGAACCGAACCTGCGCGCTTCGGGTCATCGGCGGGTCCGAGAAGACCCAGCGGGTCGAGTATCGGATCGGAGCGGCCGACATAAACCCCTATATCGCGCTCGCCGCGGCGATCGGTTCGGGGCTGTGGGGAATCGAGAACCGGATCGAGCCCGACCCGCCGGTCGAGGGCAACGCCTATGCGGTTGAGACCCCGGAGGTCCGGGCGCTTCCCGCCACCTTGTGGGACGCCGCGCAGCGGCTGAAGGGATCGTCGGCGGCGCGCGCGCTGTTCGGCTCCGAGTTCGTCGACCATTATGCCGCCACCCGCGAATGGGAGGAGCGCGAAGCCCGAAAGGCGGTCACCGACTGGCAGCTCGCCCGCTATTTCGAGATCATCTGAGATGGAGCCCCTCATCTGCATCTCTCCGGTGGACGGCCGCGAATATGCTCGGCGGCGGCTCGCGACGGACTCCGAGATCGACCGCGCGCTGGCGCAGGCTCGGCGGGCGCAGCGCGAGTGGGCCGGCACCCCGATCGACCAGCGCTGCGCGACGATTCTTCGCTTCCTCGCGGCGATGGGAGCCTTGAACGCGGACATCGTCCCCGAGATCGCGTGGCAGATGGGCCGGCCGGTCCGCTACGGCGGAGAGTATCGCTCGCTTGCGGAGCGGGTGCTTGCGATGGTCGACCTGGCGCCGGCGGCGCTCGCGCCCGTCGCCGGGGGCCCCGACGGAACCGTGCTTCGGGTCCCCATCGGACTGGTGCTGGTGATCGCGCCGTGGAACTACCCCTTCCTCACCGCCGCCAATACGATCGTCCCCGCGCTCCTCGCCGGCAACGCCGTCGTCCTGAAGCACTCGGCCCAGACCCCACTCGCGGGCGAGCGCTTCGACGAGGCGCTTCGAACGGCCGGGCTTCCCGACGGACTGTTCGCCAACCTGCCCCTGAGCCATGAGCAGACCGCCCGGCTGCTCGGCTGCGGCACCGTCGATCATTGCACCTTCACCGGCTCGGTCGAGGGCGGAAGAGCGGTCGAGCGGGCGGCGGCCGGGTCGTTCACCAGCCTGACCCTCGAGCTGGGCGGCAAGGATCCGGCCTATGTGCGGGCGGATTGCGATATTCCCGACGCGGCCCTGAACCTCGCCGAGGGAAGCTTCTACAATAGCGGCCAGTCCTGCTGCGGGGTCGAGCGGATCTACGTGCACGAGGCGGTGTGGCAGCCCTTCGTCGATCGCTTCGTGGAGGCCGCGTCCCAATATCGCCTCGGCGATCCGCTCGATCCCGAGACCAGCCTCGGCCCGATGGCGAGCGCCAGGGGCGCCTCGTCGGTACGCGAGCAGATCGCGCGGGCGGTCGAGGCGGGCGCCGTCGCCCAAATCCCGCGCCAGCTCTTCCCGGCCGATACCGGCGACGGCCCCTATCTGATGCCGCAGGTCCTGACGGGAGTCGATCACTCCATGGCCGTCATGCGCGATGAGACGTTCGGCCCGGTGGTCGGGATCATGAAAGTCGCGGACGACGAGGAGGCGATCGGGCTGATGAACGACAGCGCCTTGGGGCTTACCGCTTCGATCTGGACCCGCGATCTCGAAGCCGCCGGGAGCCTGGCGCTTCGAGTGGAGGCGGGCACGGTGTTCGCCAATCGCTGCGACTATCTCGACCCGTTCCTCGCGTGGAGCGGAGTCAAGGACAGCGGCCGAGGCGCCTCGCTCGGGCGCTACGGCTTCGACTCGGTCACCCGGCCCAAATCCCTGCATCTTCGGAGCGCCTGATGGCACTGGCCAAAGCCGACTGGAACTACCCGACCGCGATCCGCTTCGGAGCCGGGCGGGCGGCGGAGCTCGGCGAGGCCTGCCGGGCGCTCGGAATGAACCGGCCCCTGCTCGTCACCGATCCCGCGCTCGCCGGGCTTGCGATGGTCGCCGACGCCGTCGCGGCGGCGGGAGCCGGCCTGTTCTGCGACATCCATTCCAATCCCGTCGGCGCCGACGTGGAGTCCGGGCTCGCCGCCTTTCGCCAGGGCGGCCACGACGGGGTCGTCGCCTTCGGCGGCGGAAGCGCGCTCGACGCCGGCAAGGTGATCGCCTTCATGTCGGGCCAAAGCCGGCCGCTGTGGGATTTCGAGGACAAGGAGGATTGGTGGTCCCGGGCCGACCCGGACGGGATTGCGCCGGTCGTCGCGGTTCCCACCACGGCCGGAACCGGCTCGGAGGTGGGCCGGGCCGGGGTGATCCTCGATACGGACGCGGGCGTGAAGAAGATCATCTTCCACCCCAGGATGCTTCCCGGAATCGTGATCCTCGATCCCGAGCTCACCCTCGGCCTCCCCCCGCATGTCACGGCCGCGACCGGAATGGACGCCTTGTCGCACTGCCTGGAGGCCTATTGCGCGCCGGGCTTCCACCCGATGGCCGACGGAATCGCCGCCGAGGGCATGAAGATGATCGCCCAGTGGCTGCCCCGCGCGGTCGAGGACGGAGCCGACATCGAGGCCCGCGGCCACATGCTCGTCGCCGCCTCGATGGGCGCCACCGCCTTCCAGAAGGGTCTCGGCGGGATGCACGCCCTGTCGCATCCGATCGGGGCGATGCTCGGAACCCACCACGGGCTCACCAACGCGGTGCTCATGCCCTACCTGCTGGCCTTCAACCGGGCCGCGATCGAGGAACGGCTGGCCCGGCTCGCCGGCTATATCGGCTTGCAGGAGGCTTCCTTCGAAGGCTTCCTCGGTTGGATCGTTGAGCTCCGCCGGAGCCTCGGGATCGCCCACACGCTCCGGGAGATCGGAGTCTCGGAGGCCGACCTGGAGCGGATCGCGCGCATGGCCGAAGCCGACCCCTCCGCGGGGGGAAATCCGCTCCCGTTCGACGCCGCGGCCGCCCGGCAGGTACTGGAAGCGGCCATGGCGGGGCGGGTCTGACCGTCATCCCGGCGAAAGCCGGGATCTCGGGGAGACCCGCCGAGACTTCTCGTCCTGGGGTCCCGGCTTTCGCCGGGATGACGGGTCAGGCCGTGCAGCGGAACCCCGCGAACAGCTCCTTATGCGACTCGACGATCCGCTCGATGTCCTCCGGCTTCGGCTCCGCCTCCCACTCGTCACGCTCGAACGTGCCTCCGAGCAATATCCCGTCGGCGCGCGGGAACATGTAGCCGGCGCTTCCGGCGAAGGCGTAGCGCACCTCGGGCTGCGGGATCAGCACCGCCAGCTGGCCGCGCACGGGGTGCAATTCCCGGTCGCCGAACAGCTCGCGCGAACCGAGGCCGGTGCAGTTGAAGACGAGCCGCTCCGGAAGCGCCGCGATCTCGGCCGGAGCGCCGAACCTTCGGACCTCGATCCTGCCTCCCGCGACCTGCACGTCCTTCGTCAGCTCGCGAAGGAAGCGGCCGGTCTCGACATACATCGTATCGTAGCGGACGAGGCTCTCGACCGGAAAGGGATGCTCCGCCGGGCCCAGGGCACGGGCGTTGGGGTGGAATCGGTCCGACCAGCGCGCGATGTCGGCGGATTCCTGATAGGTCGCAAGCCAGCGGATCCCGTAATCGTCGCCGACCATGATCTGGAATCGCCGCCAGCTATAGTCCATCGCCGCCTGGAATTGCGCCCGCCATTCGGGCGTGACCGCACCGGCCTCGAAATGGCCGAAGGGCGAGATCTGGCCGCCGGCGATGTTGGAGGTCGTGTGCGGCGGAAGCGCCTCGGTGTAGATCGCGACCGGGAACCCGGCCTCCTGGACGAGTCGGGCGGTGGTCAGGCCCATCACCCCCGCGCCGATCACCGCGACCGCTCCGCGATGGCCCTGCAGCCCGAGCTGGGTCGCGAGCCTGGAGCTGCCCCAGCTCAACGTGATTCCGGCGCCGCCATGGCCGTAATTGTGGACCAGCCTCTTGTCGCCCAGCGCCTCGCCCCGGACGACGAAGCCCGAGGCGCGGTACGGACGAAGGCCGGCCACCGTGCGGATGACCCGCCCGGCGGCGACGTTGACCGGCGGAAGGCACGAGGCCTGCAGGCCGGCAGGGCGCGGCTTGGCGACGCAGCCCGGGAGGGCAAGGCTGACGGCGGCTGAGCCGAGGAAAGCGCGGCGGTCCATCGGTCCAGACTAATGATCGGCGGGCTGCTGGGCGAGTCCTCACATCTCTAAATCCTCCCCTGCATTTGCAGGGGAGGGGGACCGCCGCTGCCGAGTGAGCTGTTGCTGCTTCGAGCGGCTCGTCGGACGCACTGTGCGAAGCCATTTCAAAACGCAAAGACGCAAAGACGCAAAGATTCCGCGAAGCGGACGATGGCATCGCATTTTCCGGAAATGCTCCGGTCAGGGAGCGCTTCGCGCTCTTTGCGTCTTTGCGTCTTTGCGTTCTATCTGTCGGCCGGACCCGCGGGCCGAGAATCTGGAACGGATGGCGCCGGCCGAGGCGCTTGTGCGGACCACCCTCACCGCGGAGCGAAAGTGACGATCTTGACCAATTCTCCGGGCTCGAGGGCCTCGCCCGGTGACCGGCCGTTGAGCATCAGGAAATGGTCGAGCGGATGGTCGCTCGCCATGAAGGCGGCGAGCGCGGAAGGGGTCTGCCCGGGTCCGACGCGGACGGTCCGGATCAGCCGCGGCCTCAGGCTCCGCGCTTGCTCGGGCGAGAGCCGCCGGAAGGATCCGAACAGGGCTCCGATCGCCGCGCGCGGACCCTCGGCGGGCTGGGCCACCATGATGAAGTGATAGGCTCCGCCGTCGCCGCCGTCATAAGCGGCGATGCTGAGCTCGACCGCACCCTGCTGCGTCTGAACAAGGACGGGCACGAGCAAGGCCGGAAGGCCGTTGATCCGCGCGGGCTCGGCCGGGCCGGCCTGGGCCGGAGTCCCGCGCAGAAGAGTCCGGATCAGCCCCTCGGCATAAGCCGGGAGGCCGCCCGGCGGAATCGGACCGCCGCCGAACTCGCCTCGAAGCCCGTCCGGTCCCTCGATCAAAATGGCCTGCGGGCTGTTGGTCAAGGTGAAGCCCCGGGGCGCCTCGAAGCCGATCCGCATCACCGGGTGGGAGAACCGGCTCCCGTCGACGAAGCCCTGGGCCGGATCGTCGCCGTAGAGCAGGCCGTCCAGCTCGCGCAGATACGGGATCTCGAGCTCCGGAAGCGCGCCGTCGGCGATCCCGGTCGCCGCCGCCGTCTGCGCGGCCCGCTCGACCCGGTTGCCGGCCAGGGGGTGGGTCCGGGCCCATTCCGGGATCGCCCGGGCCTCGTCGCGGCCCCGGGTTCGGCCCATATATTGCTCGTGCCGGCCGAGCGCTCCAAGCATGTCGCTCGCGGCCCACGGGTCGTAGCCGGCGGCGGTGAGATAGCGCACGCCGAGATCGTCCGCTTCATATTCCTGCTTCCGCGAATAGCGCAGAGTGAAATATTCGGCCGCCCGGCCGGCGATCCGGGTGAGGTCGTCGGAGCCGGTGACCGTCCCGACCGCCCAGACCGCGATGCTCCGCCACAGCGACCGGTTGCGCTGCCGCCGGTTGTGCGCGGCGACGATGTGCCCGACCTCGTGGGCCAGGACCGAGGCCAGCTCGGCCTCCGAGTTGACGATTCCCATCAGCCCGCGGGTGACGTAGACGTAGCAGCCCGGGACGGCGAAGGCGTTGACGACGTCGCTGTTGACGAGGGTGAAGGTGCATTCCCCCTCGAGGCCGGCCGCCGCGGCGACCTTCTCTCCCACCCGCCGGGCATAGTCGGCCTCGGGCGCCCGATAGGCGCCGCCGAACTCGGCGAGAAGCTGAGGATGCTGCTCGGCCCCGAGCCGTTTCTCCTTGTCCCTGACCTCAGGCTCGTAACCGTCGCCGCCGCAGCCCGCGAGCAGCAAGAGACCGGCGGCGAACGGGGCTAGGATCGGGCGAAGCATCGGCAAGTCCGGATCAGTCGAGGAGGGGCTGGTCGAATCGAACGCGCCAGAAGCCGGTCTCGGCCCCCTCCACTCCGAAATCGTTGTCGCTGACCAGAAGCAGCTCGAAAGGCGACAGGATCGCCATCCCTTCCAGGTCCGCCCCCACCTGCGGTGCTTCGTCGCTGTTGAAGAGGAGCTGCTTGGCCAGCACGGGCAAGCCGATCTCGCCGGCGCTGAGCTCCTCCACGGTCGGACGAGTCGATTCGTCGAGATGCTCCCGGGGCAGCTCAGAAGCTGGGGCAGGATCGATCCTGTAGATCTTGGTCGTCTCGGACCCGCGTTCGAGCGCCAGAAGCGAACCGGCCCCGACGGAGCACAGCTCGCTGACCTTGAGATCGCCTCGCTCGAGCCGCCCCTTCGCCCGGTCGCGCCGGAAGGTCTCCGGCGGATCGAGCGGATAGAGATATTGGGCCGCGACCTCGCAGGTCTCCGCGTCCAGCCGCCACAGCCTGACGTGCCGGGCCTGCTCGTGCGCCCGTTCGTCCGGATGGGCGAGCGGGCTCTGGAAGGCGACGAACAGCCACCGGCCGTCGGCGGACAGGGCGATGCCTTCGAAGCCGCGGTTTATCTGCCGGCGGGCGGCGAGTGCCGGGAGCCGCCCCTCGACGGGATAGGAAGCGGCCGCGAGGTCCGTCCCTTGCGGCACCAGGCGCCTGAGGACCCGCCCTTCCGGGTCGAGCCGGACCAGGGACGGCCCGAACTCGTCGCTCACCCAGAAGCCGCCGTCGTCGAGCGCGGCGATGCCTTCGGAGTCGAGGCCCGACGGGTCGGGCGGGAGCTTCTCGCCGTTCAGGTCGAAGGCCGGCTCGTGGCGCGAGTGAGGCCCGCCGGGGACGGGCAGGCCGGACACCGGCCGCCCCTCGGCGCCGGAAAGGCGAAGGTTGCGAATCGGCTCGATTCGTCCGCCGACGACCCGAAGCTGGGCGATGGCCGGACCGAGATCGAGCCGAGGCATGATCTTCGCGCCCTTTTCGCTTGCCAGGCCGCGCAGCCGGTCGAGCCCGTAAAGCCCGACCGCCGTCTCCACCTTGACGTTCGGGCCGCGGTCGCCGACGGCCCAGACCACGCCGGCGGGGTCGCCGGCGCGCCGCGAGAGGCCCGATCCGAAGCCCGAGCGGAAGCGCATCTTCCCCTTGGGCAGGTCGATCTCGCCGAGCGGCTCGTCGCTCCACTCCAGCCGTTCGACCGTCCAGCTCAATTCGCGCTCTCCAGCGACTCCACGGTGAGGTTGCCGTTGGTGTAGACGCAGATTTCGGCGGCGATTCCCATCGCCTTTCGGGCCAGGGCCTCGGCATCCTCCTCGTAATCGAGCAGGGCGGTCGCAGCGGCGAGGGCGAAATTGCCGCCCGAGCCGATCGCGGCCACCCCCGAGCCGGGCTCGAGGACGTCGCCATTGCCGGTCAGGACCAGGGTCACCTCCTTGTCGGCGACGATCATCATCGCCTCGAGGTTCCTCAGATATTTGTCGGTCCGCCAGTCCTTGGCGAGCTCGACCGCGGCCCGCATCAGCTGGCCGTGATGCTGCTCGAGCTTGCGCTCGAGCCGTTCGAACCGGGTGAAGGCGTCGGCGGTCGCGCCCGCGAAGCCGGCGATGACGTTCCCGTCGCCGAGGCGCCGCACCTTGCGGGCGTTGGGCTTGATGACCGTCTGGCCGAGCGTGACCTGGCCGTCGCCGGCGATCACCGCGCGCCCGTTCTTGCGCACCGCGAGGATCGTCGTTCCGTGCCAGCTTTCCATCACCTGCTCCCGCTCCTGCACCGCGGCCATATGGGAGGGGGGCGCCGGGGATGCAATCGAGGCGAGGCCGAACCCGACACGGCCGGTCGGCAACTCACCGGTAATCGTCATTCCGGGCTCGACCCGGAATCCATGAACACGGTGGTGGCGACCTTCGCAGGACGGCGTTCATGGAATCCGGCCTTCGCGGGACCTTTGCATAAGCCGCTGGGTCTTAGGCTGTATCGACATTCGATGGCGCCGCTTCGATCC
>DASVSP010000119.1:0-16916 GCA_036388065.1 Allosphingosinicella sp. | reverse complement strand
GGGGGCGGGCCCCTCTGCGCCGCTCGCCCCTCCACCACCCTTCGGGTGGTCCCCCTCCCCATGGGCTTCGCCCACGGGGAGGACTAGGGCTTGCGCGGCCAGGCGAGAGTGGCTAGGGCGTATCAGCGTACTAACACGTTGGAACAAAGACCATGCCCGCTTTTCCCTCCGTCGCTCCGACTCGGGACCCCGGCCTGCTCACCGCCGATCTATGCTCGGCGCTGCTCACGCCGGGGGACGCGCCCGAGATGGAGCGGCTCCTGCAGGATCTGTGCACCCCGGCCGAGATCCGGACTCTCGCCGAGCGTTGGCATGTCGCCCGGCTGCTCGATGGAACCGGCCTTTCGTACCGCGAGATCCACGATGCGACCGGGGTAAGCACGACCACCGTCGTCCGGGTCGCCCGGTTCCTTCGCGGGGAGGGCAATGGCGGCTACAGGCGGGCGATCGACTCGATTGGAGGCGGCGATGCTGGTTGACGAGACCCGCCTCCACATCGCCATCCAGAAGTCGGGCCGCCTTTCCGACTTCAGCCTGGGCCTGCTCAGGGATTGCGGCCTTCGGATCCAGAAGGGCCGCAACGCGCTCACCGCCCGGGTCGAGAATTTTCCGGCCGACCTGATGCTCGTGCGCGACGACGACATCCCGACCTTCGTCGGCGACGGAGTGTGCGAGTTCGGGATCGTCGGCGAGAACGTGCTCCGGGAGTTCGAGCTGGGCGAGGCCGAACCCCGGATCGAGGTGGTCGCTCCGCTCGGCTTCGGCCGCTGCACCCTGAAGCTGGCGGCGCCCGAAGCGGCCGCTTATTCCGGCCCGGCTTCGCTGGAGGGGGAGCGGATCGCGACGACCTATCCGCGGATCGTCCAGAGCTTCCTGGACTCGAACGGGGTCTCGGCGACGGTGGTGAAGATGAACGGGGCGGTCGAGCTTGCGCCCCGGCTCCGGATCGCGACCTTCATCTGCGATCTCGTCTCCACCGGAGCGACCCTCGAGGCGAACGGGCTCCGGGCGGTCGAGACGGTGTTCGACAGCGAGGCGGTCCTGATCCGGACCAGGAAGCCGATCCCGGACCCGAAGCGGGAGCAGTGCGAGCGGCTGCTCAGCCGGATCGAAGGCGTTCTCGCGACCAAGGAATCCAAATATATCATGCTGAACGCACCGGGCGAGTCGCTGAAGCGGATCACCGCGCTTCTGCCGGGAGCCGAGGCTCCGACCATCCTTCCGCTCCACGGCCGGGCGGGCCATTTCGCGGTCCACGCGGTGTGCCAGGAATCGGTGTTCTGGGAGACCCTCCAGAAGCTGAAGGCGGCCGGGGCCTCGGCGATCCTCGTCCTGCCCATTGAAAAGATGATGATGTGAGGACGCTCGACTGGACCTTGCTCGACTCCGCGGGCCGGAGGGAGGCACTGGCGCGGCCGGCGCAGCGCAGCGACTCGGCCCTGAAGGCGGCGGTGCGCGAGATCGTCGAGGATGTGAGGCGCCGAGGCTGGGCCGGCCTCGCCGCCTCGGCCCTGCGGCTCGACGGGGAGGTGCCGAGGCTTGTCCCGGTCGCACCCCTGGCCGCCGACGCCCGGCGGAGCCTGGCGCCGGTGCAGGTGGAGGCTATCGAGCTTGCAGCCGCCAATATCCGGAGCTTCCACGAGGGCAGCCTTCCGAGCGAGCATCGGGTGGAGACGATGCCGGGCCTGACGGTCCGCAAGATCTGGCGGCCGGTCGACCGGGTCGGCCTCTACATACCGGGAGGCCGGACTCCGCTTTTCTCGACCCTGCTGATGCTCGCGCTTCCGGCGCGGGCGGCGGGGGTGCGTGAAATCGTGACGGTCACTCCGCCGAGGCCGGGCGGCGGGCTCGATCCGGTCATCGCACTGGCCGCAGAGATTTGCGGCATCGAGGCGGTGTGGACCGCAGGCGGCGCCCAGGCCATCGCGGCCCTCGCGTTCGGGGCGGGGGACATCGCCGCGGTCGACAAGATCTGCGGCCCGGGCAACGCCTGGGTGGCGGAGGCCAAGACGCTCGTCGCCTCGCTTTCGGGCGGCCCGGCCGTCGACATGCCGGCTGGGCCGAGCGAGCTCCTGGTCGTCGCGGATCGGGCGGCGAGCCCGGCCACGGTCGCCGCCGACCTCCTCAGCCAGGCGGAGCACGATCCTTCCGCCCAGGTGCTGCTGGTCACTCCTTGCGCCGACCTGGCGAGCGCCGTGCAAGCCGAGGTGGAAGCCCAGGCGGCCACCTTGCCCCGCAGCGAGATCGCCCGGGCGTCGCTGGCCGAGGCCCGGATCATCCTGTGCGCCGAGCTCGCCGAAGCGGTCGGAATCGCCAACCTCTACGCGCCCGAGCACCTTTCGCTCGCCGTCGAAGAGGCCGAGCCCCTCGTCGCGCTGGTGCGCAATGCCGGGGCGGTCTTCGCCGGCAGGGGCGCGGCGGAGACGTTCGGCGATTACCTCGCCGGATCCAGCCACGTCCTTCCCACCGACGGAGCGGCCCGGGCCTGGAGCGGAGTTTCGGTCCACACCTTCCTCAAGGCGATCAGCGTCCAGAGCGTGACTGCCGAAGCGGCTCGGCGAATCGCAGGCCCCGCCGCATTGCTTGCCCGGCTCGAGGGGCTCGAGGCGCACGCCCGGGCGGCGGATGCGCGGCTCGAGGAGGCGCTTTCATGACCTCGCTCGCCACCCGGCTCGCCCGGCCCGAGATCCTCGCCCTCCCCGAGATCGACATCGCGGCCAATGCCGACGATTCGTTCGGAAGCGATGCGATCAAGCTCGACGCCAACGAGAATCCTTATGCGCCGCTGTCGGAAGGCGCCCTGGCGGCGGGTCTCAACCGTTACCCCGAGCCGCAGCCGGCTCGACTCAGGAAAGCGATGGCTGCGCTCTACGGAGTGTCGCCCGAGACGCTGGTGGTCACTCGCGGCGCGGATGACGCGATAGAGATCCTGGTTCGGGCCTTTTGCCGGCCGGGCGAAGATTCGGTCGCGATCTGCCTTCCGACCTTTTCTGCCTACGCCCATTTCGCCCGACTCCAGGGCGCCCGGGTGATCGAGGCCCGGCTCGACGAGAATTTCGATTTCCGTCCGGAAGCATTCCTCCGCGCCGTCGAGGGCGAGCCGTCCCTGAAGCTGGTCTTCTTATGCTCGCCCAACAATCCCACCGGCAACCCGGTCGCTCCCGCGGACGTTCTTCGAGTGGCGGACGCCCTTCCGGACTCGATAATCGTCCTCGACGAAGCCTATCTCGAATTCTCCGAGACTGAGAGCCTCGCCGAAGAAGCGGCGCGGCGGCCGAATCTGGTCGTGCTCAAGACCCTCTCCAAGGCCTATGGCCTCGCCGGCGCCCGGGTCGGCGCTCTGATCGGCGATCCGGAGCTGGTCGCAATGGCCGCCCGGGCGCTTCCGCCCTACCCGTTGCCGAGCCTGTCGGTGGAAGCGGCGATGTCGGCGCTCGCTCCCTCGCGCCGGGCCGTCCATCGCGAACGCATCGCCCGGATAAAGGCCGATCGGGAGCGCCTCGCCGGGCTGCTGGACGGATCGCCGCTGGTCGGTCGAGTGCGCTCGGGCGGCGGCAATTTCCTGTTCCTCGAGGTCGACGACCCGGACCGGCTGGCGGCGAAGCTCAGGAGCCTCGGAATCCGGGTCCGGTTCCGGCCCAATGCCGCGCCGGGCGGCCTTCGACTCACCATCGGCACGGAAGCCGAGAACGAAGCCGCGCTCGCGGCCTTCGAAGTGCCCGGCGGGGTCCTTCCGGGGAGACGCTCGGAGCTGGTCCGCGACACGAAGGAGACCCGTATCGCGGTCGCCGTCGATCTCGACCGCCCTTCGCCGCGACGGATCGAGACCGGCATCCCTTTCTACGACCATATGCTCGACCAGGTGGCGGCGCATGCCGGCTTCTCGCTCATCCTTTCCTGCGAGGGCGACCTCGACATTGACGGGCACCACAGCGTCGAGGATTGCGCGATCGCGCTGGGCGGCGCGCTGTCGCGTGCGCTCGGCGACCGCCGGGGAATCGGACGGTTCGGATTTTCGCTTCCGATGGACGAGACCGAGGCGCACGTCCTCATCGACCTTTCCGGCCGCCCGTACAGCGTCTTCGAAGGCCGGTTCGAGGCCAGCCATATCGGCGCCTATCCGACCGAGATGACCCGTCACGTCTTCCGAAGCCTCGCTGACAGCCTGGGAGCGGCGATCCACGTTCGGGTGGAAGGCGAGAACGACCATCACAAGACCGAAGCCTGCTTCAAGGCTTTCGGCCGGGCTCTCCGCCGGGCGCTCGAGCGCCACGGGGATGCACTGCCGAGCACCAAGGGGGTTTTGTGAAGCTCGCAATCGTCGACGTCGGCTGCGGCAATATCGGCTCCGTCGGGATCGCGATCGAGCGGTTCGGGATCGCTCCGGTCGTGACCGGAGACTTGGACGAGATCGCCGCCGCCGACAAGGTGATCCTGCCCGGAGTCGGCGCGGCCGGTTTCGCGATGGAGCGGATCGAAGCGCTCGGCCTCGCGCCGGTGCTCCGGGCGCTGCGCCAGCCGGCGCTCGGAATCTGCCTCGGGATGCAGCTCCTGTTCGAGCGCAGCGAGGAGGAGGATTCGGCCTGCCTCGGCCTCATCCCCGGGAGGGTCCGAAAGCTCGAACCGGCGCCGGGCCGGCCGGTGCCGCACATGGGCTGGAGCCGGGTCGAGGTCCGGGACGAAGCCGTCGGGCTTCGGTCGGGGGACTATGTCTATTTCGCGCACAGCTTCGCCTGCGATTTCGGACCCGAGACGGTGGCGAGCGCGGATTACGGGCGGGAGATTCCGGCGGTCGTAAGCCGCGGCAACTGGCTCGGAGCGCAGTTCCATCCCGAGCGCTCGGGAGAGGCGGGCGCCCGCTTCCTTCGCAGCTGGCTCGACCGATGATCCTCTATCCCGCCATGGACCTGATGGGCGGCCGGGTCGTGCGGCTCGCTCAGGGGCGCTTCGAGGACTCGACGGACTATCCCGCCGACCCGGCCGAAGCCCTGGCCCGATTCGCCGAGGCGGGGGCGCAATGGGCCCATGTCGTCGACCTGGACGGAGCCCGGGCTCGGGAACCGGTGCAGCACGAACTCGTCGCCGGCCTCGCCCGCGCCGCGCAGCTCAACCTCCAGGTGGCGGGTGGATTCCGAACGCGCGACCAGCTGGCGCGGATGTTCGACTCCGGCGTGGGCAGGATCGTGATCGGAAGCCTCGCCGTCGATCGGCCCGACCTCGCGCTCGATTTCCTGCGGGAATTCGGCGCCGACCGGATCACGCTGTCGCTCGACGTCCGTCTCGTCGACTCGGTTCCGGTCGTCGCGACCGCGGGATGGACCGAGGATTCCGGCCGGACCCTATGGGAGGTCGCGGCGCTCTACCCGGAAGCGCGGCACCTCCTCCTCACCGACATCGGCCGGGACGGGATGCTGGCCGGCCCGAACTTCGAGTTGCTCGAGCAGGCCGCCGAGCGCTTCCCCCACCTCGCGATCCAGGCCTCCGGGGGGGTCTCCTCGCTGGACGACCTCCGCCGGCTTCGAACCGCCGGAGCGATCGTCGGCAAGGCGCTTTGGGAAGGCCGGATCGACCTTTCGGAGGCGCTTCGTGCCTGCGCGTAGGATCATCCCCTGCCTCGACGTGAAGGACGGCCGGGTCGTCAAGGGCGTGCAGTTTCGCGACCATCGCGACGCCGGCGACATCGTCGGACACGCGATCCGCTATCGGGAGGAAGGGGCCGACGAGCTCGTCTTCTACGACATCGGAGCGAGCGCGGCGCGGCGGAGCCTCGATCTCAGCTGGGTCCGGCGGATCGCCCGGGCGATCGACATCCCCTTCGCGGTCGCGGGCGGAGTCCGAACCCGGGACCAGGCCGCCGCCTGCCTCGATTCGGGCGCCGACAAGGTCTCGATCAACTCGCCCGCTCTCGAACGCCCGGCGCTGATCGAGGAGCTGGCCCGGGATTTCGGGAGCCAGTGCGTCGTCCTCGGGGTCGACAGCTTCGAGTCGGACGGCGACTATCGAGTGAAGCAATATACCGGCTCGGCGCAGGCCACCCGCGACTCCGGCCGGCTCACGCTCGACTGGGTGGTCGAGGCGACGCGCCGCGGCGCTGGGGAGATCGTCCTCAACTGCATGCGCCGAGACGGAGTCCGGACCGGCTACGACCTTGCCCACACGGCCGCGGTGGTCGAAGCCACGACCGTACCCGTCATCGCTTCGGGCGGAGCTGGGGCGGTCGAGCATTTCCGCGACGCCTTCGCGGCGGGCGCGAGCGGCGCCCTCGCGGCCACGGTGTTCCACGACCGCCTCATCCCGATCGGCGAGCTTAAGGAGTATCTTGAATCATGCGGGATCGAAATGCGCCACTGAGCGCCGGCGACATCGACCTCCTCGATTGGGAGAAGATGGACGGGCTTTTGCCGGCGGTCGTCCAGGACGCCGCCACCGGCCAGGTGCTGATGCTCGGCTATATGGACCGCGAGGCGCTCTCCGCCACGCTGGAAAGAGGGCGGGCGGTGTTCCGCAGCCGGTCCAAAGGGCGGCTCTGGGAGAAAGGCGAGACAAGCGGCAACAGCCTGGCGGTGACGGAGGTGCGGGCCGATTGCGATGGCGACGCCCTTCTGGTGAAGGCCGAGCCGGCGGGTCCGACCTGCCATCTCGGCACGTCGAGCTGTCTCGGAGGGGATTGCGAAGGACCGGGCTTCCTGGGCGCCCTGAGCCGGATCGTGGCCGGCCGCGCCGGGGGCGACCCGAGCGAGAGCTATACCGCCCGGCTCCTCGCGGAGGGGCCGGCGAAAATCGCGCAGAAGGTGGGCGAGGAGGGGGTCGAGCTCGCTTTGGCCGCGGTGTGCCGCGACCGCGAGGGGTGCATCGAGGAGACCGCCGACCTGCTCTACCACGTGGCGGTTCTGATGGAGGCGAGGGGCTACGGCTGGGCGGATGTGGCGGCGGTGTTGCGGGGGCGGCACCGCGCCTAGACTAAAATCCTCCCCTGCATTTGCAGGGGAGGGGGACCATGCGAAGCATGGTGGAGGGGCAACCCGCGCCTCGAGAACCCCTCCACCGCGCTTCGGGCGGTCCCCCTCCCCGAGAAATCTCGGGGAGGATTAGATTTATCCGCACCCGAGAAGCCCACACGCTTCCTCCAGAAGCGCCTCGCTGGCCGCCGCCACGATCTGGCCTGCGCTCAGGTCCGAACCACCGCTCCAGTTCGACACCGCCCCGCCGGCCGCCCGGACCAGGGGGACGAGGGCGTTGTAATCGTGCGGCTTGAGGCCGGATTCCGCGACCAGGTCGAGGCTCCCGGCGGCGACCAGCGCATAGGCGTAGGCGTCCAACCCGTAGCGGGTGAGCCGGGCCGAGCGCCGAAGCCGCTCGAAGCCTTCCGCTTCGGCGCCTTCGAAGAGATAGGGATCGGTCGTCGAAAGCCTGGCCTCGCCGACGCTCCGGCAAGCGCTTGCGGCGAGGCGCCGCTCCTCTCGGGCTCCGAACATCCGGGCTCCAGCCGGATGGCCCAGATAGAGCTCGTCGAGCCGCGGGACGTCGACCGCTCCGAGGACTGGCTCGCCCTCGTCGAGCAGTGCGATCAGGGTCGTCCAGCTCGGCAGGCCGCAGATGTAGGCGCGGGTTCCGTCGATCGGATCGAGCGACCAGGACCATCGCCCCGCGGCGGGGCGGTCGGGGAACTCCTCGCCGGCAACGCCGTGGTCCGGGAACCGCGCCTCGATCAGGCGGCGGATCGCCAGTTCGGAATTGCGGTCATATTCGGTCACCGGGTCGAAACCCGCGGCCAGCTTGTTCTCGACTCCGGCGAGACCGGCGCCGCAGCCGGGCAGGGTTTCCCGCCGCGCGGCTCGGGCGAGGTCGCGGGCGAAGGCCGCGAAAGTCTCAAGATCTTCGGACATGGCTCCGCCGTACAAGGCGCCCGGCCGTACGGGAAGCGCGTACGGCCGGGCGGGGCGCCCGCGAAGCGTCAGAAGTCGACGTGCAGGCGGGTGCCGAAGGCGTCGCCGGCGGTTCGGGTTCCGACGGGGTCGAGGGGCGTGTTCGAGCCGTTGAAGCGGACCCAGTTGAAGAGGACCTTGGCGTAGGGATTGAGATACCAGTTGAGCCCGAAGGTCAGGCTCTCGGCTCGGTTGCCGGAGCGGGCCAGCACCGGGGTGTCCGAAAGGTCTAGCCGGTCGTAGCGCAGGGCGAGCTCGAAGGCCCCGGCGCCGCCTTTCGCGAAATTCCCGGCAGGCTTCACCCGGTCGAAATTGCCGTTCCTGAAGGGCCGCGACTCGCCGGTCAGGAACCAGGTGGCGTAGACGTAGAAGCCGTCGAAGCTCGGGTCCGTGAGGCCGGGGCGGTCGAGCCAGAGACGGCCATATTCGCCGGCCAGGGTGACCGGGCCGAACACCGCGGCGGCCTCGGCGCCCGCGTAGCGGAGCGTCTCGACGCCGGGGATGATCCCGCTGTCGGCGATGTTGCCGTTGTCGATGCGGATGTTGGGACGGTCGCTCAGCCTGACGGAATCGGCGACGTCGCCGGATTTGAGGCCGGTGCGGTAATAGCCGGAGGCGCCGAGGTGGAGGATCCTGCCCTTTTCGAAGATGGGCTCCCAGGCCAGACGGGCATTGGCCCCGATGCTTTCGTCGGGCGAGTCGGTGACGGGCGCACCGGATGAGCGGCTGATGCTCTCATTGTCGCCGAAGACTCCGACCGCGAGGTTCAGATTGTCCTTCGCGGCGTAAGCGGCGGAGAGGCCGATCCGGCGCTCGGCTCCGGCATTGCCGAAGGCGTTGGTGAACATGCCACGCTCGAGGAAGACGTTGTAATTGTCGCTGTTGTTGGATTCGAGGCCGAACGGCGCCTTGTGCTGGCCGGCGGTGACCAGGAGATGCTCGACCCCGGCATATTGGAGATAGGCGTCGGTGATTCCTACCTGGTTGCCGGCGAAGTCGACCTCGATCCGGTAGTTGAAGACCTTCATCGCGGTGCCTTCGAGCCCGATCCGGGCCCGGCGGAAGGCGGTTCCGTCATTATAGTCGTAGCCGCCCGAGCGCTCGTTGAAGACGGCGTAGTCGGCGTCGATCACGCCTCGCGGCTTGAAGGTGAAATCGCCCTTGTCGTCGGAAAGGGTCGGCGCGAAGCCGAACTGGACCTGCTTGGCTTCGCGCTTCTCGTTCGTTTCGACCCGGGCCTGGGTGGCGGCGGCCCGCTGCTCTAGCTCGGCGTTGCGGGCCTCGAGCTGCTTCACCCGCGCCTCCAGGGCGTTGAGGCGGTCGAGGACCGGGTCCCCGGTTGGCGCGGGGGCGGGCTGCTGGGCGGAAGCGGGGCTTGCGGCCAGGGCGACCAGTGCAGTGCCGGTCAGTAGCAGGAAACGCATAGATCCTCCGTTGCTAGAGGAGGCGTTCGGCACCGCCGGAAGCGCAGTCAAGCCTTCGACCCTCTGAAGTTTCGCTTTTGCTTCAGAATCTTTTCTGAATTGTGACACCCAAGGTGCGCGGATCGCCGGGCTGGCCGACGATGAGGCCGGTGCTTCCCGATTGAGTGGCGAGGACGTCGTAATATTTCGCCCCGAAGGCGTTTCGGACCCAGAGGAAGGCGTTCCAACCGTCGTCGGTCCGGAAGCCGAGCCGGAAGCTGGCGAGCGCGTAGCCTTCGATGTCGGTGTAGGCGGACCGGGAGGGGTTGGAGGAGAAGCGCGACCTGTAGCTGCCGTCGGCGCCGGCATAGACGTCGCCGGAGCGCCCGAGAAGCTTCGCCGGAAGGCTGTACTCACCGCCGAAGGAGAAGGCCCATTTCGAGATTCCGGGAAGCCACTGGCCGGAAATGTCGCAATTGGCCGGACTGAAGCCTCCCGGCGTTCCCGGCGGGCTGGCCGGGTTCGAAGCGGTCGCCGCCGCGCCTCCGGCAAGCTCGGGCGGGCAGGGGGCGTCGACGAAGCGGACATATTCGTGGTCGGTGAAGGCCGCGCTGAGGTACAGGTTCAGCCCACGGGCCGGCCGGATCGAGAAGTCGGCCTCGAGCCCGCGCACCCGCACCTTCTCGGCATTGGCGAGATAGCCGCGGAGCACTCCGAGCTGTCCGTTGGTGACGGTCGCCTGATAATCCTCGATGCTCGTCCAGAAGGCGGCGAGGTTCAGAGTGGCCCGCCGATCGAGGAACTGGGTCTTGAGGCCGATCTCGAAATGGTCGACCTTCTCGGGCTTCACCGTCGCCGCGCCGAGGATCGGGTTGTTCGACGAGTCGAGCGGAAGCCCGGCCAGGTTGATCCCGCCGGATTTGAAGCTCTTGGCGTAGGTCGCGTAGGCGAGGACGTCCGGGGCGAGATCGTAGGCCATGGTGAAATCGCCAGAGACGTTCCAGTCGCTGAACCTGGCCTCGTAGCTCTGCGGCGCGAGGATTCCGCGCTGATCGTTGTTCAGGACGGTGCTTCCGGTCCCCGTGGTGACGACCGCCACATAGGAGCCGATCTTCCTGTCGTAATTGATCCGCAAGCCCGGTTGCAGTCGAAGCCGGTCGGTCACCCGCCAGCTGACCTGACCGAAGGCGGCGAGGCTGGTCGTCTCGAGCCGGATGTCGTTTTCCGAGCGGAGGCCGTTCAGGACCGCGGGATTGTTGGCGTTGGCGCTCGCCGGGTTGAGGAGCCAGCGGCTGGCCGCCGGTCCCTGCTCCTGGGCGCCGGTCGTGTGCTGGTTCTGCCGGTAGGCGAAGAGGCCTCCGACATAATCGAATTTTCCGCTCGAGCCCGAATAGCGAAGCTCCTGCGAATATTGGTTCTGCCTGGAAGGGTTGGCCGAGACGGTGGTGATCGGAAGGCCGGTAAAGTCCCGATCGTTCGACGGACCCCAGTTCCAGAACCGCCACGCGGTGACGGAGGTCAGGGCGCCCGGCCCCAGATCCCATTTCGCCCGGAGCGCGACTCCCCCCAGCTCCTGCAAGGCGTCGAGCGGGGTGTCGAGATCGGTTAGCCGGTCGAACGGGTCGGTGCTCGGCGGTGCGTATTCGAAGGCGGCCGCGAGCGCCGCATATTGGCGGCTGAGCGGCCTTTGAGTCGATCCGGTGCGCACGTAGATCTGGGCGCAGCATTCCGGGTTCTGCCGGTTGTAGTCGGCCGAAAGTGTCACATCGAGGTCGTTGCCGGCGCGCCAGAGCAGCTGGCCGCGAAGCCCGAGATTGTCCTGCTCGTTCACCCGGCGGTCGCTGGCGACGTTGTAAATGGTGCCGCGCCGCCGGCTCTTGGACGCGGCCAGGCGGAAGGCGAGCTTGTCGTCGACGATCGGCCCCGAGACCGAGGCCTTGGCGGCGACATAATCGAGATTGCCGAGCGACAGCTCGAGCCGGGCTTCCGGCCGGAAGGTGGGCGCGCGGGTGACGATGTTGATCGCTCCGGCGGTCGTGTTCTTGCCGTAGAGCGTGCCCTGCGGGCCTCGAAGCACCTCGATCCGCTCGACGTCGAGGAAGTCGAAGGTCGCGACCGCGATCCGGCTGTAATAGACTTCGTCGATATAGATCCCGACGCCCTGCTCGATTCCGTCGTTGGTGAGGCCGAACGGCGCTCCGAGCCCTCGGATGTTGGCCGCCGAGTTGCGCGGATTGGTGCTGAAGAACTGCACGGAAGGCTGGATCTGCTGGAGTCGGCCGACATTGATGCTTCCGGTCGCGTCGAGCTGGGCTCCGCCGAGCACGGAGATTGCCAGCGGAACGTCCTGAAGCTGCTCGTCGCGGCGCCGGGCGGTGACGACGATGTCGTCGCCCTGGGCGGCGGCGGGGGCCGCCTCCGCCGGCCCGGAATCGGCCTCCGGAGCCGGGGGTTCCGGCGAAGTGGATTGGGCGTGAGTCGGGGTCGTGGCCAGCGCGGCGCTGGCCAGGAGCAGGAAACGCATCGATTTTCTCCTTCGAACCTAGTGGAGCCCCGGCTGACCGGAGCCCGGGTCAGCGCTTGGCCTTCACCTTTTCGCTTGCTTGAATATCCGGTCGAATTCGCCGCCGTCGGCGAAGTGGGTCTTCTGGGCCCTTGCCCAGCCGCCGAAATCCTTGTCGATGGTCAGCATCGCGACGCTCGGGAACTGGGCCTTGTGGCGGGCCGCCACGGCAGGGTCGCGCGGTCGGTAATAATGCTTGGCGATGAGCTCCTGGGCCTCCGGCGTGTAGAGATATTTGAGATAGGCTTCGGCGGCGGGGCGGGTGCCCTTCTGATCGACGACCTTGTCGACCAGCGCGACGGGGGGCTCGGCGAGGATGGAGAGCGAGGGTACGACGATCTCGAACTGGCCCTTGCCGAGCTTGTTGACGGCGAGAAAGGCCTCGTTCTCCCAGGAAAGGAGGACGTCGCCCTGCGCCCGCTCGACGAAGGTGGTAGTCGAGCCGCGGGCGCCGCTGTCGAGGACGGGCACGTTGCGGAACAGCCGGGTCATGTAGTCGCGGGTGCGGTCGGAGGACCCGAACTTGCGAGTCGCATAGCCCCAGGCCGCCAGGTAGTTCCAGCGGGCTCCGCCGCTCGTCTTCGGATTGGGAGTGATGACCTTGATGCCGGGACGGACGAGGTCGTTCCAGTCGACGATCCGCTTGGGATTGCCCTTGCGCACGAGGAAGACGATCGTCGACGTATAGGGGCTGCTGTTGTCGGGGAGCCGGGCCTGCCAGTTGGCCGGGAGAGACTTGGACCGCTGGGCGATCTCGTCGATGTCGTAGGCGAGGGCCAGAGTGACGACGTCGGCGGCGAGCCCGTCGATCACCGATCGCGCCTGCTTGCCCGATCCGCCATGGCTCTGGCGGATTTCGAGGTCCTGGCCGGTCTCGGCCTTCCACTTGCGGGCGAAGCTCTCGTTGACGTCGCGATAAAGCTCGCGGGTCGGATCGTAGGAGACGTTGAGAAGCTCGCCGCGCTTCTGCTGCGGGCCTTCGCCGCAGCCGGAGAGGAGCAGGGTGCCGGCGAGGCCGACGGCGGCGACGAAGGTTCGAACGGATCTCATGGCGCTTATCCCTCTAGGTTACTTAATTAATTTAGTAGACAATTCGTCGGCACTTTTCCCAACCGGTGCTTCAAAGCTCCGCCGCGGGTTTTCGCTCCTCAGATTATCGGGTCTATCCGGCCCGGAACTTGCTGCTCGCTTGCCAGGTAGGAGACCCGCTCGACGAAATCGCCGAGCCGTTCACCCGGATGCCGCTCGCCGGCATATCTGCCGAGCAGGTCCTCGAGCACGTTGAGTATCTCCGCTTCCCCGACATTCTCGCGGACCATCCGGGCGAGCCGTTCGCCGTGGAATCCGCCGCCGAGGTAGAAATTGTACTTGCCCGGCGCCCGGCCGGTGAGCGCGATCTCCGCGACATAGGGGCGCGAGCAGCCGTTCGGGCAGCCGCTGATCCGGAAGGTGATCGGCTCGTCGGTGAGGCCGTGGGCGGCGAGGATGGCTTCGATCCGCCCGAGGATGTCGGGCAAATAGCGCTCGGCCTCGGCCATCGCCAGGCCGCAGGTGGGCAGGGCGACGCAGGCGATCGAGTTGCGCCGGATCGCGCTTTCCGGGGTGCCGGCAAGGCCGTGCTCGGCGATCAGTGCCTCGATCGCCGGCCGGTCCTCGGCCGAAACGCCCGCGACGATCAGATTCTGGTTCGGGGTGACCCGGAAAGTGCCGCGATGACGCCTTGCGACGGCCTGCAAGCCGTCGAGCCAGGAGCGGCCCGGCCGGTTGGCCAGTCGGCCGCTCTCGACGTAGAGGGTGCAGTTGGAGCGGCCGCTTTCCGTCTCGCGCCAGCCGAACGAGTCGCCGTTGGAGGTGAAGTGGAACGGCCTCGCCGGCTCGAGCGGGGCTCCCAGCCGCGACTCGATCTCCGCCTTGATCCAGTCCAGCCCCTTGTCGTCGATCGTATATTTGAAGCGCGCGCGGTTGCGCTCGGCGCGGTTGCCGTAATCGCGCTGGACGGACATCACCGCCCCGGTCGTCGCGACCAGCCTGTCCTTGGAAATGAAGCCGATGACGTCGGCGAGCCGGGGGTAGGTGAGGGGCTCGTTCTCGGTCCGGCCCATTCCGCCGCCGATGGCGACGTTGAAGCCTTCGAGCCCGTCCGGCCCTTGGATCGCGATGAAGCCGAGATCCTGGGTGTAGACGTCGATGTCGTTGGACGGCGGGACGACGAAGCCGATCTTGAACTTCCGCGGCAGGTAGGTGGCGCCGTAGAAGGGCTCCTGCTCATCGTCGGACGAGGCGACCTTCTCCTCGCCGTACCAGATTTCGTGATAGGCGCGGGTCCTCGGCAGATATTCCTCGCTGACCGTCCGTGCCGCTTCGACGACCTCGGCGTGAAGCTGCGAATCCTCGGGGTCGGCCGCGCACATGACGTTGCGCGAGACGTCGCCGCAGGCGGCGACGGTGTCGAGCAGGGCTTCGTGGAGGCCCTGGATCGTGGCCCGCACGTCCTCCTTGAGCACCCAGTGGAACTGGAAGGTCTGGCGGGTGGTGAGGCGGAGTTGGTTGCCGCCGTGGGACCGGGCGAGCGCGTCGAGCTTCAGCCATTGATCCGCAGTGCACACTCCGCCGGGGAGCCGGACCCGGATCATGAAGCGATAGGCCGGCTCGAGCTTCTGGCGGCGCCTCTCGTCGCGCAGGTCGCGGTCGTCCTGCTGGTACATTCCGTGGATCTTCATCAGCCTCGTGTCGTCGGTCGCGACGGCGCCGGTGATCCGGTCGAGAAGCCCGGTGGAGATCGTCCCGCGAAGATAGTTGCTGGACTTCTTCAGCCGCTCGTCCGCGCTCAGCCGGTCGAGCGGCTGGGAGAGGTCCTTGCTGCGGTCGAGGGTGAATCCGGCGTCGGCCATGTCAGTAGACGTCCCTTTGGTAGCGATGGCTGCGCTGCAGCGCCCGGACATATTCCTCCGCGCCTTCGCGCTGCAGACGGCCTTCCTCGGCGACGATCGAGATCAGGGTCTCGTGGACGTCGGGAGCCATTTGCGCGGCGTCGCCGCACAGGTAGAGATGGGCTCCGTCCTCGAGCCAGGCGAACAGATCGCCGGCGCGCTCGACCATGCGGTGCTGGACGTAGCTCTTCTCGCCGCGGTCGCGCGAGAAGGCGACGTCCATCCGGCCGAGGGTCCCGTCCTTCAGCCAGGCCTGCCATTCCGCCTGGTAGAGGAAGTCGCTTCGGAAGTTGCGCTCTCCGAAGAACAGCCAGGATTTGCCGGTCGACCCCCTCGCCTCGCGCTCCTGCAGGAAGGCGCGGTAGGGGGCGATTCCGGTGCCGGCGCCGATCATGATGATCGCCTTGTCGTCCTCGGGAAGCCGGAACTGCTCGTTGGGCTGGATGTAGACGGGGAGGGAGTCGCCGACCGCCGAGCGGTCGGCGAGATGGGCGGAGGCCACTCCGTGCCGGGCCTCGCCGTGGAGCCGGTAGCGGACCGGGGCGAGGGTGATATGGGCTTCGTCGGGCATCGCCGAAAGGCTCGACGAGATCGAGTAGAGGCGCGGCTGGAGCGGTCTCAGGCCTGCAACGAATGTGGAGGAATCGACATTCTTCGCCGAAAATCGCCTCACTATGTCGACGATGTGGTTGGCCCGGAGCCAGGCTTGCCGTTCCGCCTTGCCTTCGTCGCTGCCCAGCCGCTTGAGCTCCGCCGAGCCCGTCACGGCGGCCCAATGGTCGAGGAAGCGGGGCGGTGTGATCGCGATCTCGAAATGGCTTTCCAGGGCTTCGGCCAGAGTCGTCGGCTCGCCCTTGATGGTGAGGGCGGAGTCGCCGGAGAGGCCGGCCGCGTCGATCAGCGCAGCGACGACCGCCGGGTCGTTGCGGGCGACCACCCCGAGCGCGTCGCCCGGCTGGTAGGCGAGGCCGGAGCCGGCGATGTCGAGCTCGACATGGCGGGTCTCCTTGGTCGAATCGCGGCCGACGATGGTGAGCTTGTCGATGATCCGGGCCGGGAACGGGTTGCGCTTGTCGTGCGCCGCCGAGGCCGGGAAAGCGGGGTCAGCCGGGGCGGACACCTCGCAGCCCGCCCCGGCCTGGGCAACAAGCAGGGCCAGCGCCTCGGCGCGCCACTGTGCTGCCGTCTCGTCATAGTCGACGTCGCATTCGGCCCGATCGGCGAGCCGGGCCGCTCCGAGCGCCTCGAAGCGCCGGTCGAGCCGCCTGCCGGCCTCGCAGAAATGCTCGTAGGTCGAATCGCCCAGAGCGAGGACCGAATAGCGAAGCTCGGGGAGCCTGGGCGCCTTCGGGCCCTCGACAAACTCGAAGAAGTCGAGCGCGGGCTGGGGCGGATCGCCTTCGCCGTGGGTGCTGACGATCAGGAGCAGGTCCTGCTCGTCCCTCAGCCGGCGAGGCTTGTAGCGGGCCATGTCCTCGACCTGGGCGACGAGGCCCTGGTCGGCCGCGGCAGCGGCGAAGGCTTTGGCGAGCGAGGCCGAATTGCCGGTCTCGCCGCCGTGGAGGACGGTGAGGGTGCGGACGGCGGCGGCGGCTCCGGCGGGAAGGGCTCCCTCGCCGGCGAGCCGGGCGATCCCGGCCTGCAGGCCGGCGAAATCGCCGCTGATCCAGCGCGCCTGCTCCGGAGTCACCGAGCCGCTCAGCGCTTCGACCTGACGGCGCTGCTCGCCGCTGAGCGTGTCGGCCGGGAAAAGGGCTCGAGCGGTCATGGCCTCCACCTCTCAAGTCCTCCCCGAGATTTCTCGGGGAGGGGGACCAGGCGAAGCCTGGTGGAGGGGCCTTGCTGACTTCGAAGAGCCCCTCCACCGCGCTTCGCGCGGTCCCCCTCCCCCGGAAATCCGGGGGAGGATTTAGCTCACACCGCCCCGCTGAACGTGTCGCACGACGCCGGATCGCCGCTCTCGAGCCCGCGCCTCAGCCAGGCCGTGCGCTGCGCCGCGCTTCCGTGGGTAAAGGCTTCGGGCACCACCCGGCCCTGGCTCTGGCGCTGCAGAGTGTCGTCGCCGATCGCCTGGGCGGCGCGCAGGCCTTCCTCA
>DASVSP010000118.1:0-32112 GCA_036388065.1 Allosphingosinicella sp. | reverse complement strand
GACTCGGCCCAGAGCTCCGCGCTTCCGGTCACCGCGAGGGGCGCCTGCGCCGAAGCCACGGCCGCGCGCACCGAGGGCGGAGCCTTGTCCCAGCCGCGCAGAAGCGGCGCCGCGCCCGCCAACCGGGAATCGCGAAGCGCCCGGGCGAGAAGCCCCGGAATCGACGCTTCCGGAAGCGCCGCCCAGCGCCGCCAGTCCAGCCGGTCGACTCGGAGGCCGACTCGATGCGCGGCCTGAAGGGTCCAGAGCAGGACATCGGCGGCGCCGGTCTCGACCAGGGCGACGGGCCGGTCGAGCGGCGCCTCGACCGCGCCCAGCGCGGCAGCGGTCGCCGGATCGATGCAGTCGCGCTCGATCAGGGTCATGAGGGCGGGATCGCACCGGTCGCGGCCCATCAGCAGATCGAGCACGCGCTCGTCGCAGCGGAGCGGAGCCGCCATCAGGGGTTGATCGCCCGCCTCCGGCGCGACCAGAGCGTTCCGACGCAGTCGCCCGCCCGCCTCGCAGGCGGCGCGCAGCGCGAGCAGTCCGACTCCGGTGTCGGCGAGGATTCGCTGCGCAAGCGCCGGGGTCATCGCGCGGCGGGCAAGGTCGTCGGCGAGAAAGCCGTAGACGAGCCCGAAACGCGGATCGATCGCCGGCGCCGCGGCGAGGACCAGCAGGTCCTGCTCGAGACGGTCGAGCCCGAAGGCGGCTGCGAGGCGATTGATGGTCAGCGAGGGATCGGCCGCTCGGGATTCGCGGACCCGCCGGTCGGCGTCGGCGACCGAGGCGTCGAGGCCGTCGGAGCAGCCGGCGGCGGTCCTCCCGGCAATCTCGTCGCAGAGCAAAGCGGCATCTTCCTCGCCGAGGATCAGGCCGAGGAACTGGTCGCGCCGCTCGGGCGAGCGCAGAACGCGCATCACCTCGACCTCGCGCCGAAGCCGAAGCGCGAGCGCCCCGAGCGCCAGCTCCAGATGGGCGGGGTCGCTCATGGCATCAGGATCGCCAGACCGCGCCGGCGACGCCATGGCAGCGGTCCCTGCTCGCCGGTCATTCCCGCGATGGTGAGCACGATGGCCAGCGGCGGCCGGATGAGCCGGGCGGTCAGGCGCTGCGGCTCGAGTTGGAGCGTACCGCCGACCTGAAGGAACTGCCGCCTGAGATAGGGGGCGCTGCTGCCACGCAGACCGGGCAGCCGATCGGCGAATGCGCCAAGCAATCGGTTTGCCCAGGCCGTCGCGCAAGCGCTGGCGGGCTCGTCGCCGAAGGCTCTCGGCCAGGGCGCAGGCTCGGGCTCGACGGGCAGAGGCAGGAGCAGGTCCGCAAGCGCCTCGGCATCCCCAGCCAGCCGGTCCGGCGGATCGAGGATCGCGACGATCAGTGCGCGGGCCTGGCCCGGCGAGAGCAGGGCGTCGATCTCGAGCCTGCGCAAAGTGGGGAGAAGCAGGACGAAGCCCGCGAAGGGGGAATCGAGCTTCGGCTCGGCCGCGGCGGCCCGGTCCGAGGCGCGGCGCCCGCCTGATGCCGACGTCTCCCGCTCCGCCCTGCGCCTCGTTCCAAGGCCGGCGTGCACCGCCGCGGCGACTCGGCTTCCCGCCCGGCCGGCGAACAATGAACGGGCAAAAACCGCCTCGCGGCGCTGGCTCGGAGACAGGGCCAGGAATTCCAGAGCGTCGGAATCCTCGGCCTCGAGCAGATCGAGCAGACCCGGCGCCGCGGACGCCAGATGCGCGACCGCCGCCACGGCGCGGGCGAGGGGCGCCAGCGCCAAAGGCGTGCCGCCTTCGTCCAGGGAGGGTTGCGCGAGGGTTCCAAGCAGCAGCGCCAGCCCCGAGGCCGCGCCGGGCAGTGATCGCCAGCCCGGCGGGGCGTGCGCGATCAGGCGCCGGACGAGCCTTAGCGCTGAAGCGTCGGCGACCGCCGGCGAAGGGCCGATACGATCGAGGAAGCTTGCGCTCGGCGCGGCGCCGAGGCGGCGGGCCAGCCAGGCCGGGTCTCGGCCCCCGGCGCCGGAGCGTGCGAGGGCTGCAAGGATTTCCGGCCGGGCGGCAAGCAGCTCGACGGCGGCCGTCTCCGGAGCGACGTGCGCGAGCGGCGCGAAATCGCCGAACGCGAAGGAAGCATGCCGGGCGACTCCGAAACGATGCTCCAGATAGGCCGCCGCGAAATCGGCATGGCTTGCGAAGTGGACGACATTGGCCTGGTCGGGACGCTGGAGCGTGGCCGCCAGGATCGAGCCGATCCGGTCCGCCCACAGCCGCGCCAGCGCCGAGCTTTCGAACATCTCGCGAGTCATGGTCAGGTCGACCTCGATCCTGTCGATCCGAATGACTCCGTCCCGCGGTCCGAGCCGCTGCTCGACCGCCGCCGCAAGCGCATCGGGCAACGCCTCGCGGGCGATCCGGTCCAGCCGGCGCTCGGCCGCGTGGCCGTCGGGCACGGAGCCGACATACCGGCATCGCGCCTCGACCGAGCCCAGGGTCAGGCGGTCGCGCGCAGCCTCGCTCACGAGTCCCGGATCTCCGGCAGGGACAGCAGGTTGTTGGGCGGCAGATCGTCTCCTTCGGTCTGCAGATATTTGCCCGACTTGCGGCGACGAACCAGCAGCTTGCGGCCCTCCAGGCCGAGCGGCAGGGTCTGGTAGATCCGTCCGGCTTCGATCGCCGCGATGGCCCGGTCGAGGGTCTCGACGAAGAAGATGCCGCTGCCGTCGAAGCCGGCCAGCTTGTCGATCGAGCGGTCCGCGTCTTCGCGGTCGCGCTGGATGTGGGTCACGTAGCGGATGCCCGAATGATGCAGCGTGCAGACGAGGCGGCCGAGCGAGTCGAGGCGCGGGATCAGCCGGCGGTCGCGCGGAGTGGCGAAGACGCCCTCCGGCACCATCTCGACGGCGCCGAGCACGACGTAATTGGCGGCCTCGCTCACCCGACCCGCGATCGGCGGGCCCCAGGGGCCGCAGACGGAATCGTGGAGCTGCGCGAGATCGAGCGGCGCCGCGCCGTGCGGCGGGAGGAGCGAGCAGGCGATCTCGACCGTGGCGCCGCCGCAGCTTCGGCTTGGATGCGTGTTGTTGCCCGGGTGACCGCACCCTTGGGGCATTGCCGGGCGCGGACCGCCGCTGAGTGGCGCCGGACGGGCGATGATCCAGGCGCGGGCGGCCTGGACCGCCCTCGCGCCGTCGGCGCTCTCGACGATGGTGCAATCGGCCGGGGTGCCGCAGGTGGCGGCGATCGTGGCGGAGATGTCGTCGATCACCACTTCCTGGCTGAGATAGACCACGTCGCCGAGCGGGGTGAGAGCGAAGCCGGGGCTGATCGCGAGGTCGACCCCGGCCGCGACCGGACTGAGCGGCCTCGTCGACAGCAGGAAGCCGGCGGCCACGCCCCAGCCGAGGACGTTCCGCGCGAGCAAGGCGAGGCGGCGGTCCTCGAAACCCTGTTCGAGCGAGAGGTCATCGGCCGCAAGCAGCTGGCGATCGAAGTAAAGCGGACGGTCGAGGCCGTTCGCCTTGCGCACTGACACCCGGGAGCTCACTGCCCCACCTCGTTCGTAAGCCAGCTCTCGAACAATCCGCCTTCGATGCCGTCCCCGGTCGGAAGCCTGGCGGCGAGGAAATTGCCGTCGATCGCCTTTCCCGATTGGTCGACCACGAAATCGCAGCGGAGGACGACCCGCACCCGGGCGCTCGGAATCAGCTTGGCCGGCATCAGGCGGATGCCTCTGACGAACACAGCCTCCTTGGGCGCTACGGTGACTTTGGAGATGAGGCCCTTCTTCTGAACGACGTCGCTGATCAGCTCGATCTTGCCGTCGATCGGACAGAGGCAGTAGCTCTGCCCGGTGACCGACAGCACTTCGAACGCGAAGCTGACCAGGGGGGCGTTCGGCCCCGTCTTAGTCGCCAGCGAGTCGGCCACCACCAAACGGTCGAAGTAGATGGCGAAGCCGTTATCGTTGAGCGCTTTGGCGCTGCACGTCTCGCCATGGATCCAGCTGAGCGCCGAAACCTTGCCGAAGTTGCCCGCGGGCAGCGCCGCGGCCTCCCCTCGAGGGATTTCGAGCTCAAGCCGCCAATCCCCTTCGGGATCCCCGGGGATGGCCTTCAGCGACGCCGTCGCGGGCTCGCCGGGATCCAGCATCTTGACGTTGACGTCGTCGATGCTTCGGCCGCGCGGACCGACCGGGCCGATCGAGCCGTCGGCTCCCTTGGGAATTCCGAGGGTGAGCAGCTGGTCGCCCTCGGCGTCGCCGCCGATGGCCGAGAGGTCGGCGGTGGCCGGGGCTCCCGAGTCCAGAGTCTTGACCGCGACCTTGTCGATGCCGGGGCCGCGCGGACCGACCGGCCCGATCGGGCCATCGGCTCCCTTCGGGATGCCGAGGGTCAGCAGCTGGTCGCCTTCCGGGTCGTCGCCGACGGCCGAAAGGATCGCTGTGGCGGCGGCTCCGGAGTCAAGCGTGTCGACCGCGACCTGCTCGATGCCAGGGCCGCGCGGGCCGGCCTCCCCCTGGTCGCCGGGGTCTCCGCGAGGGCCCGGCGGCCCTTCCGCCACGCCTTCGTCCAGAATGCATTCGACGACCGCGCGCAGGTTCTGAGCGGAGGGGATGAGCGGTCGGTAGGTGAAATTGTCGAGTGCGACTTCGCCGTCCCGGGGATCGCGATCGCGGATTCGCGGACGCTTCGCGGCGTCGTAGCGCGCAAGATGCGCGAGGACGACGTGATGGGTCCGGTCCTCGCATACCGGACAGCCCTCGACGGCGGCCCGGAAGCGGGCTCCGCAATCGGCTTCGTCCGGCTCGATCACCGCCACCAGGCCGCGATCGGGCTGGCTTTCGCCGCTCTCGTCGGCGAGCGCGACGTAGAGCTGGCGCCCCGAAAGGGTCAGCCGCTGCGACAGGCCGATGCCGGGCAGCGGCTCTTCCGTCCGGACGCCGTCGAGCGACGGCGTGTCGCCGGCGCGCTGGGCCTCCTCCATGTCGAGCGCGACGACTGTGGCCTCGGTCGCATCGTTCTCGACCCGGCCCAGCAGGGCATAGGCCCAGCGCTCGCCGGGCGTCACCGCGAGGTCGATCGCGTGCGATGCCGGGACCGCCAGTCCCTGCCCGCGCTGGTGGAGCGAGCCGTCCGCGTCGAACCGCTCGTAGCGGCGCAGGATCGCCTGGGGCTCCTCGGCGGTGCCGGCCTCGGAAAGCAGGAAGATGTAGCGGCCGTCGAGGCTCCAATTGCCCGCCACCGGCCGTTCGCCCTCGGGAGTCGGCAGCAGAGGCTGGTTCGGGTCGGACGGCACCACCTCCGCGGCCTCGCCGCCGAACAGCAGTGCAACCTCGATCATCCGCACCGCACGGCATCCGAGACCGTCCACGACCAGGAGCCGCGCCCCGTCCGGCGAGATGGTGAAGATCGCGCCGCGATGGGCCTGCGCGTCGCGGGCGGTCCAGTCCTTGAGCTTGAGCTCGACCGGGGACGCCGGGCCGGCCGGCGCCGGCGGGTCCTGGCTCGCCCATTCGGCGACCGCTTCCTGCGACCAGGCGAGGATGACGCCCTCGTCGAGCCGAAGAGCGAACAGCGCCCCCGTGCGCGGCGACACCGCCAGCCGCGTCTGGCCCTCGAGTCCGATCGTTCCGAGCGGGTCGGCCACTGTCCGGATCTTCGACTTGCGGTACACCGCGATCCCGGAAGCTCCGGCGTTCGCGAAGGACAGATAGACCTGGTCCCCGACTGGCGAAACGGCGAGGTCGACCGGGTTGCCCGGACCGTCGAGCGCGGTGACGATGTCATGATTGCGGCGCTCGTAGACGAGGATCCGGGAGGATTGGTCCTCTTCGTCGTCGGGGACGATTGCGACGTACGCATAGGCCGTCTCTTCGTCGACGGCGACCGCGGCCGGGGTGGATTCGGAGAAGGTCAGGGTCTGGCGCCAGTCGAGGCGCGGCTCGTGCTGCTCGTAGGCGGGGGCGAGCGTCCCCGCGTCGGCGGCGAAGAGGTGGAAATCGAAGCCTTCGAGAATCCGCCCCGGCTTGCCGCCCTCCGCCGCGCCCTCGCAATCCGCCAGGATGATCGGGGCCAGCTCGCCGGGACGGTCGCAGCGCTTCAGGGCAATGACCAGGTCCCGGGTGCCGTCGAGCTTCTCGACAAGGTCGGGGTTGGAGTCGAGAAGTTCCCCGATCGGGATCGCGACCTTCTTCGGAACGATGATCTCGCGCCCGCAGCAATCCAGCGCGAGGCCGGGCTGGAGCAGTGCGAACCTGGCGCGGCAGTCCTCGGCCGGATGCTCGACGACCTTCAGCCCGCAGGCCGTCCCGGTGCCGTGAAGGGTCGCATTGAGAAGCTGCTGCTTCGCGATGTGATAGACCTGCTCGTCCTCGAAATCGCGGGCGAGGAGCAGTTTACCGTCGAAATAGACGTTCCGTCGGGGCTCGTGGAGTCCGCAGGGTACGCAAAGATGGGTATCGCAGGTCATATCAACCCCCCGGAAATGAAAGATAGGCGGCACCCAGAGCGGGCGGTCCGCCCGATGCGGTGCCCAGGCCCTGGGCGAGATGCCCAACGCCGAGTGGAAGCGCCGGCGCCGAGCCGATCAGCGTATCGACGCCGATCGAGCTTTGCCGGCCGATCCGGAAGCTCGGATCGACGAGTCGCAGCGAGGCGATCGTATGAGCCGGCTTCTGGGCCTCGATCAGCCTCTCGAGCTGCGCTGCGTCGGCGACGAAGGCGCGCGGCATCACGATCGTGAAGTTGTGCGCGAGCGCCGCCGGAGCGGGATCGAGCGGCAGCCCGCCGATGAACAGCGGCGGCGCGGCCGGACGCCCCCTGAGGCGGAAATGCTCGATGATCGTCGGCCAGGGATCGGGCGCGCCGCTGTGCCAGCGGATCAGGCGCCTGAGCCCGGGGACGGTGCCGCGCGCTTTGAAGAAGGGGATCGCCTCTCGGATCATCTCGCGCCGCACGGCGTCGGGCCATTGAGCGAGGAAGCGCCAGTCGAACCAGGAGCCCAGCCAGTCCAGAAACGCGCCCGCCTCGACCGCGTCCGGGCTGAGATTGCGGGCGATCTGCCGCCCCTTCTCGGCCGGCTCCTGAAGCATCGAATCGAAGAAGGCGAGGAGCCGGTCGAGGAAGCTCGCGCTCTCCGGGTCCTGGTGGAAAGGCGCCGGCAGGAAGCGAAGCGACGAGGCGCGGGGGCCCGAAAGCTCGACCGCCCGCACCAGCGGCGTCGCCTCGCCGTCCCCGACGAAGCGGAACCGGACCCACAGATAGCGCCCGGGCGGGCTCTGGATCAGCACCTCGGGAAGATCGCCCTGCTCGAGCGCGAGCGCCGCGCTCCAGTTTTCGGCCGGCAGATTCTCGACTCGGGCGAAGTCCAATTTGGCGTCGTCGGCATAGGAGTCGACGACGATCCGAGTGCGATCGGGTGCCTCGGAATCGAGCAGCAGCCGATCCCATTGGAAGCAGTCCCGGGCGCCGTCGAACGGGCCGGCGATCCAGCTTCCGGTCTTGGGCAGGACGATCCTCCGGGGACGGGCGACCAGCGCCACCCCGCCGATCCGCCCGCGCCGGTCGACGGCGAGGCCTGGAAGCCGAAGCGCCTCGATCGGCGGGCGATGGAAGGTCAGCGACTCGTTCGGGCCGACCGTGATCGGCGGCGGATCGAGGGCCTCGGGCAGCGTGGAGCCGCTCGGACGGCCGCTCGGATCGAGCGCCTTTACCTGGGCGCCGTCGAGCACGAATGCGGTGCCGTTGGGAAGGCCGGGCTCCTGCCCGGCGCAATCGCAGGGATCGCCAACGCGGCACAGGCAGACCGGACCGGCAATCACCGCGATCGCGCCCGGCGCCGAAAGGGCTCCGGCGCCGCCCCGATATTCGTTATCCACGCGCCAGTCGCGGTCGAAGCGCACGACCTTCCCGGCTTCGGCGAGCGCGACATAGGCACGGCCGCCGCCGTCGAAGCCGAGCGCGGTCGGAGCGCCCGGGAGCGGGATCACTCGCCGAACGGCGCCGCTCGGCAGGACCAGCACGATCAGCCGATCAGCCCCCGGATCGACGATGACCAGATCGCCGTTGCAGGCCAGCTTGACGTCGGTCGGCCGGACCAGAGCGAACGGGTCGCGGGCGGCTGCCTCGGAGTCGGCCGCCGGCCTCTGCCACAGGGGCCTGAACGGCCAGGTCGGCGAGGCGTTGGAAGGCCGCTCGGCCTCCCCCCAGGCCGGAACGAGGACTCGGACGCACTGTCCTTGCGGATCGGCCAGGAACAGCCGGCCGTCGGGAGCGATCGCCGCTCCGCGCGGCAGGGTCCGGCCACCGAAGCTTCCGCTCGCCTCGGAGTCCGGAATCGAGCGAACCTGGGCTCCGAGCCGAACGCCGTCGGGCGCGAACACCAGCCCCGTCGAATCGCCCATCGCTCGCCATCCGTTGAGCGAGTCGAGGCGCGCGAAGGCGTTGGAAAGGGGCTCAGAGGCTATCATAGACGACGTTCAGGCTGATTCGCTCGGGACGAAGCCACGGCAGGCTGCCTTCGGGTATTCCGATCACGTCGAGCACGGGATCGGAGTCGGGGCTGGTCGCCTCCATGGTCGCGGTGAGCGCGGTCACCCGGCGAACGTCGGGCACGGAAAGCAGCCGGTCGTAGAGATCGGCGAGGTCTATCGGCGCTCCGAACGGCCAGCCGCGCCCGTCGCGGCCGCCGTATAAGGGATGGAGGAAACGGATCAGCGCCTCCGAAGCCGCCGACCCTGTTGCTCCGAGGTCCGCGCTCTGAGCGATCGCGACCGTCGCCTGGAGCTTGGCGAGCGCCACGTAGCGCGGGCCGGTGAGGTAGAGCTCCGTGGTGATCAGCCGTCGCTCGTCGAGATATTCGCAGATCGCCCGAAGCTGAGCGTCGCTCGGCTGCGGAGTCGGATCGTCCGAGATCGGCAGAACGACCAGGCTGACCGCCCCCGCCTGGGCCTGGAATTGTCCCTTGAGGGTCGGATGGGTGCGCCGGTTGGCGAGCGCGAAGGCGCGCTGCACCGCGACTCCCGGGACGCTGCTCGCGAGATCGGCGAAATCCTCGGCGGTGACGGCCCGGTCTCGCGCGCGCAGGTCGTGCGGGGCTCGAAGCAGAGTCTCCTCCAGCGACTCCGAGTCCATCCCGCCGGTCGCGGCGCGCGGATTGACGACGCTGTCGACATTGCGGATCGAGCCCTTGATCCTGGTGATCGTGCCCGCCCCGACGTTGCCGATCGTCCCGCCGCCGGTCCTGTAGCGCGACGCCGTGACCGTCGCACCGGCGATCGGCACCCGCCCGCGCGGGGCGAAGGCGATCGTCCCCGTCACCGGGTCGAGAGTGTAGATCTCCGCATCGCTCGCCTGGGCGTAGAAATCGTCGACGCGTTTCCAGCCGCGGGTATCGCCGGCTTCCTCGACCGCCAGCTCGAGATCGGGAGCGCCCGTCTCGGGATCGATTAGCACCGGGGTTTTCGACAAAGTGAAGCGCTGGGTCGGCCGGCCGTCGGAGGCGCCGAGCCGCTCGGCCAGCCGGGTCGCCGCGGCGGTCGCCGGAACGGTGTTCACCCGGATCGCCGAGATGAGGCCCGACCCCGCGCCCGCATCGAATGGGACGGCGCGGATCCAGTAGAGCGGCCGGGCCACGCCCTGGTGGCGCGGAGTGGGCAGGACGGCGAGACGCGGGTCGATCTCTACCCATTCCTCGGGGGTGAGAGCGGCAGGGACGAGCGCGGCGGTGACCGCGCCAGGCATCGCATCGAGCTTGTCGGCGACCTGCGAATCCTCGGTGCACTCGTTGACCACCGCGTTGAGATGCTCCTCGGGGAGGCCCATCTTCGTCCAGTGATCCTCGTTCAGTCCCGCGACGAGATCGGTGTCACCCGAGCGAAGGAGGGCCTTCAGCTCGGCGTAGAGCGTCGGCGGCTTGATCAGGCCCATTTGCTCGAAGAAGCCCTGTGGCAGCACCTCGGGCGAGAAACGGGTGGCGCGTTCCGGCAACTGGAGCCGCAAATGGCCGGTTCGGGCGAGCCCCGCGGTGTCGTCGCCGCGCAGCGGCAGGTCGGTCCACTGGTCGGAGGCGGCAACGGGGAAGGTGTCGAGCGCAACCGCCCCCCCGGAGTAGATCTGCCAGCGCACCGCGGCGGTCTGCTCGGCGGCGGCCGCGCCGAGACACTTTCGGAGGAGAGGCCCTTCGATTTCGGAGCCGCTCGAGTCCGGATCGCCGATCCCGGCCATGTCGACGAACAGGTCGAGCTCGATCGCCGGGAGGACGTCCTGGCTGTAGGCGCCGATCGCCTGCTTGGGATCGAGGATCGGGCGCAACGCCAGCCCGATCAGAAGCGGGGCCGAGGGGGAAGGCGCGAGCCCGAAAGGCCGGAAGGCGTGGAGAAAGGTCCCTTCCCCCTTGGAATCGTCATAGGTGGTGACCAGTTCGAGCGGGTTTCCGCCGGGGCGCGGAACGATCACGGCGCCCGGAGCCGCATTGAGTGCCACGATGGACCGCTCGGTCTCGAAGGTGACGGGGCTGGCGAGATCGGGATCGTCGACGTCGACGGCCGCCCCCTTGGGGATCGGTACGGTCAGGGGATCGGTCGGGGCCTTGAGCTTCGCAAGTCGGAATTGCAGCTCGGCGCGCGCCGCGCGCGCCGGCCGGGGCTCGACGTGGAGAAGGTTGAGGAACTCGATATAGGTCTTCTCGGGCAGCCGGTTGAGCTCGAACAGGATCGTGTCGGTCAGCCATGCCTGGAGCTTGACCAGCGTCATGCCCGGATCGCTGTCGTTGAGGTTGGTCCATTCCGGAGTGAAGCGCGGGATCCGCTCGCGCGCTTCGCGGACGAGATCGTCGAACGTGCGATGGTCGAGCCGGGGGGGCTGCAGCGGCATCAGGCGCGTCCCTCGTTGAGATAGAAGGGATAGACGATGTTGTGGGCGGCGTTGTTGGAGCGCACCCGATAGTCGACCTCGACCAGAAGCAGGTTGGGCATGTCGGCCTGGGCGACGACTCGGACGTCGAGCACGTCGATGCGGGGCTCGAACCGGACCAGGGAACGCATCACCTCGTTCTGGACCATGGCGAGCGTCGTCGCGTTGTTGGGTGCGAAGACGTAATCGTAGGCGCCGCAGCCGAATTCGGGCTCCATGACCCGCGAGCGCTTGGGCGTCGACAGGATGATCCAGATCGCTTCGGCGATCGCCTCCTCCCCCTCCGACCAGCTCAGTCCGCCGCGCCCGTTCACCCGGATCGGGAACTTGAAGCCGCGGCCGAGGAATTCGGGAAAGGCCATGGCTCAGCCTCCCACCAGCACGGTGACCGGAGTCGACAGAACCGATCCGACGGCGTTGCCGTTGTTCTGCTTGGTCGAATCGCCGAGGCGCACGACTTCCTTGCCGTGGATCTTGACGCTGCTCGAGAAGCCCGTGAACTCCGTCTTGCCCTTGGTCGTTCCGCTGGAGACTCCGCCCGCCGAGCCGGCCTCGTCGCCGCTGCTCTGCGCAATGACGCTGCCCTTGAGCAGGATCGCCTTGCCCGCGGCATAGACCGCCTTGGCGCCGTCGACCGAGGTGCCGGTGGCGTCGGAGAGCTGGGCGATGTTGGGATAGGGGATCGGAACCGGCGATCCCGGCGGCGCGGGCGTATTGCACACGTCGGGCATGGCGAAGGCGATCCCGTCGGCGATTGCGATCGGCTGGGCCATCAGGCGCCTCCCTCGGCGACCAGGGCCCGGCGCAGGGTATCCGCGCCCGGAGCGCCCCAGGGCCACGACCTGCGCCAGAGCGCAGCGACTTTGCCGGCCGAGGGGCGGACCACCAGGGTGTCGAAAACCATCGGTCCCTGGACGTGCGGGCACCAGCGGGTGTCCCGATCGGGACCGCGGCCCTCGTGGACGAACAAAGTCAGTGAAAGCGCCGGCATCGAATAGCCGAAGGTCAAGAGCACCGGATCCTGCGTTTCCGGGGCGATCTTGCTGTGGGCGATCTTGACCGTCCCCTGCGCGGGCAGAGCGCCGGCATGGGAGTGCGAGACGGGTGCGGTCGAACGGCGCTGGGCGTTCTGGAAACGATCGTAGCGGTCGCCCGCCGCCGAGGGCTGGCCGTTCAGCATGCGCCCGTCGTCGAGCCGCGCGGAATCCGGCCGTGGGTGCCAGCCGAACAGATTGTCCGCGAGGTCGACGTCGTCGCCGGCCGAGTCGGAGCGCACGAGCCAGATCGTGGCGCCGATCGCCGCCGAACCGCCGCGTCCGGGCGCCTTTCCGCCGAGCACGATCAGGTCGCCGTGGTGCTTGGCGACCGCGAGGTCGCTTTCCACCGTCACCCACGGGGTGGAATCCACCAGCTTGATCGTATCGGCGAAGTTGATCGTCTCGCCGCCCGGATCGGGGGTCAGCGCTCCGCCGGCAATCGTGAAGGCGCGCTTGACGATCACCGCGCCCGCTTCCTCGACCGCGTTGGTCTCACCCGCGCTTCGCGGCCCGCGCACGAAAGCCCCGCTATAGCCGGGGCCGGAAGGGAGCTCGACCATCGTCACGGGTTCAACTGGATCGGCGAGCCCTTCATCGTCGCCTCGCCTGAGGCTTCGATGGTGGCGGTCGATCCAGCCTTTATATTGAGTGCCTTGCCCGTTTCGATCGTGATCCCGTCCTTGTTCATCAATATTTTGTTGCCGTGGGAATCCTCGATCAGGATTCCGTCCTCGGCCTCGTCGGAAAGGGTCACCGAATGGCCCTTGCGGCTCTTGAAGACCCGCTCCTGAGGAGTCGCTCCGGGCGGCGCCCCGTCGCCGCTCCAGATGAAGCCGAGCACGATCGGCTGGTTGATGTGTCCGGCGATGAAGCCGACGACCGCGACGTCGCCGGGCTCGGGCATGAAATAGGCGCCCGCGTCGGGACCGGCGCCGATGCTCGCGACGGAGGCCCAGTCCGATTGCGCCTCGTCGCCCAGCGTCGGGTAGGTGAGCTTGACCCGGCCGAGCTGCTCGGGATCCTCCACGTCGGCGACGTGACCGAGGGCGAGGCCGGTCATCAGCCGGCTCATTTCAGCACCAGCTTCTTGGCCTGGAAGCTGACCGAATAGCCGCTGGCTCCGAGGCTGTGGGTGGTCTGGCTGAGCCGATAGAGGCCTGAGAAGCGGGGACCGAGGCCGACGATCTCGATCACCCGGCCGGCCCTCAGCTCGGGCATCCCGACCGTGGAGCCGGTCGCCCGGACCAGCTCCTTGGCGATCTCGGTGAGCACCGCCTTGGCGCGATCCTTGGCGGCTTCCTTGGTCCTCACCTCGGCATCGTCCACATATTCGGTGGTGCCGGAGAGTGCGGTCATGACGCCGTCGACTCCGCGCGGCCCGAGCGAGAGCGTGTCGATGTCGATGTCGGCCCAGGTCGCCTTTTCCTCGATCTTCTGGGCGCTTCCCGCCTGGGTCGGATCGCCGCCGCGCACGACCACGGTCTCCACCGCGCCCCGGGTCGAAAGCTGCGGCGCGAAGCTGATCAGATTGAGACCCCAGGTCAGCGAAGCCACCGGCGAATCCCCGGCCGGCGCCCCGAAATGGAGGACGGGCCCGTCGCTCTCGTCCTCGAGCCAGGCGACGAGCCCGGACTCGCGGGCACGCTTGACGATCTCCTCATATGCGGAGGCGGCGTTGAGCACGTCGGTGCTTTGGGGACCCATGTCGAACCCCGGCGGCATCTCGACCCGCGAGGCTCCGACCTTGGTCGCGATCGATCGCGCGATATCCATCTTCGAGCCGGTGAAGGTGCCGGTTACCTTCTCGCGCTGCAGGCGGTAGAGGTAGTTGAGCACCCGGACCCGGCACATCGGCGGCCCGGCCGCGGGGAAGCTCGGGGTGATCGAGACGACCTCCCCCTTCATCATCAGAACCGGATCGCCCTCGCCCATGTACGAGAAATAGAGCTCGACATCGGCGCCCGGCTCGAAATTGGGCGCGTCGGCGCCCCCGATCTTGTAGGGCCGTCCCTGCTCGTCCCAGGGGCTGGAATATTTGGGCCGACGCTCGACAGGGTCCCAGTCGCCGAGGCCGAACTCGAACGAATCGAGGTTGGCCTCGTCGTCATTGTAGGTGACGTCGATGACGTCCGCGATCACCTCGCGGCCGATATTCTGGCCCTTGAGCTTGATCTGGAACTGCGGCGCGTAGAAGGCGCGGCCGGTATCGAGTGGGACCAGGGCCGCCATCATGCCACCGGCGGAAGCTGGAGAATGAGCCCGGCGGGCAGGTCGCGTGTCTGCGAAAGTCCGTTATGCTCGGCGATCACGCGCCACTTCGAGGCGTCGGAATAAGCGTCCCAGGCGATCAGGGGCAGAGTCTCGCCTTCGCGCACCGCGTGGGTCCGTGTATGATCGGCCGACTGGTAGTTGAGCAGTTCGGTCTGCTCCCCGATCGTCCAGTAGACCCGCATCTGCAAAGTCACCGTCGCGCGCAACGGACGTCCGGTGGCATTGAACAAGGTGTAGCGCCGAGCGACGCTGGTCACGATCACGTCGACTTCCGTCATCCGCAGCCCGGTGGCGATCGCGGGACCGGGCAATCCGTCGCCCCAGTTGATGCGCACGATCGGCGGGGCATGGAGCGCTCCGTCTACGCTGACCAGCTTCTGGAACTGCATCACCTTGTCGGTGACGGAAGTCGCCCCGTCCCCGGTTCCTCCGTCGGTCGAGTCGAAGAACAGCTCGAGCGACAGGGTCTCCGCGTCGCCTCGGACGAACTGGATGATCGGCGCTTCGAGCCCGGGCACCGCAATGTCCGCGAACTGAGCGGTTTTGGTAAAGGCCAGCTCCGTCGGATTGTAGCTCACCTCGAAGGGCTGTCCGTCTTTCGTCTTGTCGAGCTTCAGGCGCTGGAAGGTGAGCTTCGACATCTACCGGTCCCGATGATCGACATGGGTGTCGCGCGCCCGCTCGCTCGCGATCCGCGCCTCGTCGGCGAGCCGCGCCTTCACCGCGGCGACCACCATCTCGAGCACCTCCGGCGACAGCAGCGCCGAACGGTCGACGACTCCGAGCGTGGTGGAGACGCTGTTGACCCGGACATCCACCGCCATCCCCTTCCCCCTCAGAACAACGATTTGACCGCGCCGAGCGCGGCGTCGGCGAGCTTGCCGGGCGACATGACGAGCGACAGCTTCTCGTGGGCTATCTCGAGCTTCTCGATCGCCAGCGCGCTCTGCGAGGCGTTGAATGCGGGGCCCACCCACTTGACCGGGATGCCGCGTTCGAAGGTCCAGGTCTTGATCGGAATGCCCAGCTCGTTGCCGATCATGACGAGCCCGTTGCGGCGCTTGCCCTCGCCCTTGAGAAACTGCTCGTGCCACAGATAGAGGTCCTCGCCGAAGCCGACGCCGCGAGTGAGAACGATGTTCGGGAAGGTGAATCGGCCGGGAAAGCGGTGGATTCGGTCGTTGACCCCGCCTTCCTGGAAGTCGACGACCGAGAGCTCGCTGTCGAGGCCCGAGCATTCCGAAAAGCCGCCGAGCGCGAGGGAAGCCATCGAGCCGATCGCCGCGAAGGCGGAGGAATCGTCGATCAGGGCGACGTAGAAATTGAATGCGGGGAGCGGGCCGAAGCTGGGCAGGTCCATGATCAATCCCCCACGTTGAGGTGATCGAGGGACTTGGCGATCCGGAACAGGATGAACTCGAAGGGGATGGCCGGGGCGACCGCGACCTCGGCGACCAGCTCCCCGCGCGAGCGCCCGGAATCCGGATTGTTGTCGAGATCGCATTTGACGCGATAGGCCGCCGCCGGAGTCCCGCCGGCCAGCCCGCCGGCACGCCAGAGCCGCTCGAGCAGCGTCTCGATCGTGAAGGCGACGGCCTGGCGCGTGGTCAGGCTGTTGGGCTCGAACACGACCCACTGGAGCGTCGCCTCGAGGGTCCGTTCGATCGCGTCGACGACCCGGCGCGACGTCAGGTGAAGCCATTCCGGGTCGGAGCTCAAGGTACGCGAGCCCCAGATCCGAAGGCCGCGGCCGGGGAAGGCGCGGATCGCGTTGACTCCGGAGGCGTGAAGCACGGCTTGCGTTGGGTCGTCTATCGCCAGCGAGGGCGCGATGGCGTGGCGCAGCGGCAGATTGGCCGGCGCCCGAGCGATCCCGCCCGCGATCTCGCCCGCCGCCAGGGCGCCGCAGACATGGCCCGACGGCGGGACCGCCACGTTATCGGGCGCGATCACCCAGGGCGCGAAGAAAGCGAGCCGGTTGCTGTCGCCGAGGCGCGAACGCCAGGTAAGCAGGGCGTCGGGCTTCATGTCGGGCCTTGGCGGATCGACGATCGCCACCCGATAAGGCCCGGCTTCGCTTGCCATCGCCCGCTGGATTTCGAGGATCTCCGAGTCGGCCAGCCGAGTCGGAAAGGCGAGCGGCGCAAGCCTGATCGTCTCCGGGACCGGCGTTTCGAATTCCGCGCTTTGAAGCATCAGCTCGGCGATCTCGAAGCCGGGCTTGGTCAGCCGCACAGTGAAGAGGCCGGGCGCAAGCGGCTTGAGCGTGAAGCCGCCATCGGCGCCGGTAAGGGCGCTCGGCGCCTCTCCCGCGGCCGCCACGGCCACGGCCGCGACCGGCGCGCCGGTCTCGCCGTCCACGACCCGCCCCGACAGCGAGGCGACCGGCGAGGGTTCCAGCTTGCAGCAATCCGCCGGCCGCGGCGGCGACGGGCTCGCGGGCACGAGATCGGGAGGCTGAAGGACGAGATCGGGTGCCGCCACCAGCGCGGCCTCCTCGACCCGGGAAACCGCTTCCAGCGCGAGCAGATAAGCTTCCCGCATCTTGTGCGAGGGTTCGGCCCGGACGCGGTCGCTTCCTCCGCCCAGAGCGAATACGCCCTCGGGAAGCCACTGTTCCTCGAGCGCCGGATCGAAGACGGCCGGCGCCTTGAGCGCGACATAGCGGCTCGAAGCCATGGCGGCCGCAACGCCGCGCGAGTGTCCAGGCGCGAGCGACAGGCGGTCGAACCGCTCTTCAAGTCGACCGTCCACCAAGACGTCGATCCGGAACTCGACGCTGGTCAGCCGGAACGGCCGGCGCGGGTCGAGGCCGAGCTCGGCGATCGGCTTGGCCAGCTCCACGGTCAGAATCGACGGATCGACCCCGACGAGGCTGGTGGCGGCGCTGGCCTTGTCCTGGAACAGCTCGACGATCCCGCCGGCCTCGAGGCCGGCCAGGCTCGGCACCAGCACCCGCCGGTTCTCACCGTCCGCCAGCGGCTGGGCCTCGAGCAACGGCTGCGAGCCCCGCGCAATCGACAGCGACAGGCGATTGCCCCACAGCCCCGGGTCGGGCGTGCTCGCGCCGTCGCGGATCGCCGCTTCGACCATCGCCGACCAGCCGGGCGCGTTGAGCGTGGTCGTCCCGCTCAGCTTGCGGGGATCGATCAGCCTCCAGTTGAACGCGGCCGACGCGCTCCAGCCATTGTCGAAGAGATGCCGGGCGACGCCTTCCTCGACGTCGGTGCCGATCGCCAGCCGCATCACATAGGCGCTTGCCCCTCCCGTTTCGAAGAATCCCCGCAGGGCCGGCATGAGATGGCCGACGGCGAGCGGCTCCCCGAACAAGGCCGAGACCTCCCGTATCGATCCGACTCGAACGGCCTGGCGAACCGGCCCCCGCCGGGTGAAGCCGATGAACAGGGGAACGTCGCCGCGCGCCAGCGGCCCGTCCGCTCGGACCGGCTGCACGGGCTCGTAATAGAGCCCCGGCGCGAGGTTGGCGACGCGCACCGTCAAATCCCCTTAAACGAGCTTCACGTCTTCGACGGCGATCTCGATCGCTTCGATCGCAGCCTCGTTCGCCGTCGAGTTGAGCGCCGGCCCCTCATATTTGGAGATCCAGCCTTCGGAAAATTCCCAGCGCAGCGCGGCGGCGCCGCTCTCGTCCCGAAGGATGATCGCGCCCGACTTGCGCTGGGTGAGCCCGTCGATCGTGGTCTTGCGCCACTCCCACAGCGTCTTGTCCTGCGTGTAGCCGCGCTTGAGCGAGATGTTGGCGTGTTTGCTGAGGCCCGGCATTTTACGCACGTGGTTGGGGTCGGAGCCTTCGCGATATTCGAGGATGTCCTGCTCGAAGCTCAGTCCGCCGACCTCGGTGAAGCCGCCGGCCGCGACGTCGTCGATCTCGATGATGAAATTATATTGGGCGTAAGGGTCGATTCGCGCCATTTCGGCTTACTCCTGCAAGGGTGTCGGCGGATCAGGACGTCGCTTCGCGAGTCTTCTGGCTGATCTTGACGATGACGAATTCGGCGGGCTTCACGATCGCGACGCCGATGACGACGATGAGACGGCCGTTGTCGATATCGGCCTGGGTCATCGTCACGTCGTATCCGATGTTGACGAAGAAGGCCTCGTCCTCGCTCGTCCCTTCCAGGCCGCCGTCGCGCCACAGGGTGCGAAGGAATCCGCTCACGGACTGCTTGACGCTGGCCCAGAGCGGCTCGGCATTGGGTTCGAACACCGCCCATTGCAGCCCGGTGTCGAGCGACTGCTCGATGTACAGCAAGGTGCGCCGAACGTTGACGTAGCGGAATTCGGGGTCCGAGCTCAAAGTCCGGGCGCCGTAGACCCGCAAGCCGCGGTTGACCGACCGGAAGTCGCGGAAGCAGTTGACGTGGACCGGGTTGAGTATGTCCTGCTCACCCTTGGTGAGAGCGGTATCGAGCTGGAGGATCCCGCGCACCACCTCGTTCGCCGGCGCCTTCCACACGCCGCGAGCGACGTCGGTTCGGGCGTAGATCCCCATCACGTGGCCCGACGGCGGGATCCGGATCATGTCCCCGGGCGCTCCGACCGGGTCGGCCACGTCGAGCCAGGGATAATAGATCGCCCCGCGCGTGCTGTCGAAATTCTGGCGGTGGGTTCGCGCCTCGGCGACCTTCGCCCCCGCCGGAGGCTCGATCACGGCAAAGCGGTAGCGCATCTTCTCGCAATGCTCGAGCAGTGCGTTCTGGACTCCGACCGAGGTCTGCCCGGGCACGGCGACGATCGAGATCGAATTCTCGTTCTCCAGGGCCTGGATGCCGGTGCGCAGGTGCGGATCTTCCGAGGCGTCGCCGATGAACTGCGGATCCTTGATCCCGTCGAGATCGTCCTTGCCGCCGCTCATCCTAAAGCTGCCGCCGGTGATCGGAGAGGACTGCCGCAACGCGGCGGCGGTCCCGAGATCGTTGCCGTCGTCGTCCTTGGCGCGGTCCGAGACCCGGATCAGCTCGGCCGCGCCCGAGGCCGCAGAAGTGTCGCTCGCCCGGTCGAAGGCGCCCACCGATCGCGGCGCATAGCGCGCATGGTCGGGGTGGAGCGAGAGACCCTCGAATTGCTCGCTCTGGACGACCTTGCCGTTCTCGACCCGGTCGACGAACAGGTTGAACTCACGCGATTCGACCGCAGCGCCGGGGGCGACGCCGGTCGTCAGGCCGCCGGTAAGGGTCACCTGGTTGTTCTCCCGGTCGACCTCCTCGACGGTTACCAGCTCCGCCGATGAACCGGCCCCGACGGCCAGGGTGCTCCCTGCGAACAGGCCGAAAGTGGAGCTCAGCTTCAGCGATTCGGCGCCGGCATTGGCCTGATCGACGACGGTTCCGGAGAGCAGGCTGACGACATCGGCTCGAACCACCACGGAATTGCCCCAGCTGCCCGGGTAGCGGGCATGGATATCGAGCAGGGGCGACGCGCGCTGGACGCTGGTGCCCGCCGCATGCGGATTGGCGAGGGGATCGGCGAGAGTGGCCACTGGCGGCACCTCGGCGACGACCCGGAGCTCGGTCCCGTCGACGGTCGTCACGGAGATCGTCTGGCCCGGAGCATAGCCGCTCGCGTCGTCGACCCAGAGCTGCGAAGCGCCGGCCGCGAAGTCGCCGTCGGCTATGGTCGCGCTTCCGGGAGCCGCATCGTCGGCCAGTTGCACCCTGTGGACCTGGGTCTCGCCGGCGAGATGATCGTAGAGTAGCCCGTTGCCCTCGATCCCGAGCGGCGAACCGGTGTCCACGATCACATATTCGGTCCGAGAGAAATCGCCGCTGTTGCGGATGCGCAGGACGTCGCCGTCCGCGAGCGCAGGGGCGGGCGGGGTGGTGAAGGCGATTCCCCCGCGCGCCTCCATTGCGTCCGGGTCGGGGACGAGCGCGCCCGGGGTCACATCCTGTCGAACCAGCGCCGCATTGTCGTCGACGCGGCTTCCGAGAGGATGCTCGAAGAGGATCAGGGTCTGGGCCGCCCCAACCGTCGTCCGGACCGACTCCGAGCGAGAGCCGTCCGAGATGACGAAGTCGACGTCGGCACCGACTCCGTCGTCGGAGGACAAGGCTAACCGGGTCTCGCCCGCGCCCGCCCGGGCGACCAGGGTCACGTCGGTGGCGGCGCCCGAGGCGACCCCCCACAATGACGCCGACGCATATTCGGCGGCCGCGCCGACGATCCGGGTCACGTAAAGCCGCGAACCGCCGTTCGCGAAGAAGCCGAAGGCCGCCTGAGGCATGGCGTCGCGGTTCTCGGTGAAGACCCGCGGATCGAGCAGGCCGCCGAACAGGCGCGTGTAGGAGCCCAAGCTGGTAACCAGAGTGGGCGTGTTTACGGGGCCGCGCACGGCGACCCCCACCATTGCGGCCGTCGAGGTGCTCGCGCCTTCGATCGGCTTGTTGGCGCTTGGCACTTCCTCGACATAGACGGCGGGCGCGAGATATTCGGGCATAGCGGCTCCTCGGCGCTTCTAGGCAGTCGTGAAGACTGCACGGTTGATCCTCTGGTCGTAATCGGGTCGGACGACGTGGTTTCGGACCTCGCCCCCATGGGTCACCTTGACGGTGACCTCGGCCGCCACGGGCAAAGTGAGCAGGCCGAAGCCGCCGTCTGCCCCGGTGGTGGTCGAAGCGCCCGGCGGAACGACGATCTCGACGTCGGCGCCCGCCGCGGGCTGGTCGCTGTCGCCGTCGATGAAGACATGGCCGGCGAGCGCCACCGGCAGCGGGTCGAGCGTAAGGGCGATCCGGAACGGGGCTCCGGCGATCCGAACGATCGTCACATCGTGCGCTGCGATCGTCTGCTCCTCGCTGGCGAGCGCGAGATCGGCCGGGGGCACGGCGACGGTAGCGAGGCCGTCGACATGGCGGGCCGCGCTCGCCGCAAGGCGCAGCGTGGGCGTTGGGCCGCTCGGCTGGGGCATCGCTCCCGGGGCGAGATGGAAGGCGAACCAGCCGTCGCCGTGGCGGGTCAGCCGCGCCGGCAGTGAGACGAAGCCGCCGGAGCCCGAGGGATCGAAATCGAGGATCGGAGCCGCGCCGTCGAGCCCGCGCCCGGACATTGCGTCCGACACCCGCCCGCTGACCAGCACCTGGGTCAGCGCGGCGGCCGAAAGTCCCTTGAGGGCGCTCACGGCATCGTTCCGGTGAGAACCAGGGCCTCGTCGACGCGCGGTATGGTGTCCGGCGGCCGGGCGCTGTCGATCGGCACGAGCTCGACCAGCAGTCCGACCGAAAGCCGAAAGGGCGAGCTGAAGGCGCTCCACAGCTGGGTCATTTGCTCAACCGACAGCGGGTCGATCGATACGCGCAGCTCTTTCGAACCGCCGCCGAAGCTGTCCCCGATCGGCTCGCCGCTGAGCGCCGCGAACGTCCGATGATCGTGGAAGTGCTGCAGCATTCGGCCGAGATGCTGGTGGCCGGTCTCGTCCTCGGCCAGCGGCACCAGCAGGTAGCGCAGCTCGACCGGCAGCGGCGCCAGGCGGAACCGTCCGGGCTCGACGGGATCGGGCAGCGGGCGCTGATTGCGCAGATGTTTGCTTGGGACGACATGATAAAGATAAAGCGCGGCAACGGCCTGCGAATCCATGTTTTCAAAGTCCGGCGGACCGATGAAGATCGCCTGGGCTTCGGCGGCCAGATTGAAATTGATGTCGGATGCGCTGACGAGCGCACCGTAAATCTGACGGCGCAGCTCCAATGATACGTCACTAATTACCGTGAACTTGGCCACTCACGAGTTACCTCATTCTATAGAGCCATGACGGGATGGCTATAGCATAGGCGTCGTTAGAATTACTGACTTGCCCTTGTGCAATGGTTATAACAGGTTAAGGGGTAGTCGCCAACAGTTCAGTTTTCATCAATATTTCCCGAAGATTCAATCGACTGGCGATTCTTTAGCTGCTGACTCGCGTGTCATCAGTACTGTTTGGGATGAGAAAGCGCTTGCCGGCGCCGAGGTGATTCTCTGTTCTGCGACGGAGAGTCACGATCCTATCCGGAATGCGATTCTAGCCACAATCTCAGTGCCTTCGAACCATACAGAAATGTAACTCGCCAGCTTATGCGCTGCGCGGGAGTCTGGATCAGTGTCAGCGGCGGGTGGACGTCCAGACATCTGGCGCTTTTAGGCGGCTGCTTGCCAATAGACTTCCGGAAAACGAACAAATGTTGTCGGTAAGCGAATGGACTGGGTTGCGAACCTGCTGATTTCTATGGAAACCGCAGTTGCCCAGACTGCGCCCCGTGTGCGGCCCGAGTCCGGCAGGCACGAATAAAAGAGAGCGTTGGTTGCCGCGAAGCCGCTCGGAACAGGCCGAACGACGTCTCCTCCGCGCAGAGCGGCCCTCGCGGATCAGTCCGGGCTGGGCCCGCTCAACCATGGGGGCGCTTTGTAGCCGCGCAGCAGGTCCTCGGCCGCCGGCCTTTCGCGCACCACCGCCCAGTCATGGCCGTTGACCAGCACCTCGGGCGCAAGCGGACGCGAATTGTAGGTGCTCCCCATGGTCGCGGCGTAGGCGCCCGCGGTTCGAAGGATCATCAGGTCGCCGGCGCCGACGCGGTCGATGCGCCGGGCCCGAGCGAAGGTGTCGCCCGTCTCGCAGACCGGTCCGACGATGTCGGCGACCATCTGATCGCCGTTCGGGACGACGGCGTCGGCCGCGTGCCAGGCGTCGTACAGGCTCGGCCGCATCAGGTCGTTCATCGCCGCGTCGACGATAACGAACGGGTCGGACGGACCGGGCTTGATCCGGATCACCCTGGTCAAGAGCACCCCGGAATCCCCGACGAGGAGCCGCCCCGGCTCGAAGATCAGCCTCGTCTCCCATCCATGGGTCACCCGCTCGACCATCGCCCCGTAATCGGCCGGAGTGGGCGGCTTCGGCGCCGAGGGGTCGTAGGCCAGCCCCAGCCCGCCGCCAAGGTCCGCGGTCCGGATTTCGTGCCCCGACGCCCTGAGCTCCCGGATCAGCCTCCCGAGCCTGTCGAACGCCGCCTCGAGCGGGGCCAGGCTCGTGAGCTGGCTGCCGATATGCACCGCTACCCCGGCGAGCCGAAGGCCGGGCAGCGCGCTGATCCGGCCGCAGGCGGCGACCGCGTCGCCGATCGCCACTCCGAACTTGTTGTGGGCCGAGCCGGTGGAGATCTTGGCGTGCGATCCGGCGTCGACGTCCGGATTGACCCGAAGCGCCACCACCGCCTCCAGGCCCAGGGCGACTGCGACCTGCGACAGCATCTCGGCCTCGGGCACCGATTCGAGGTTGAACTGGCAAAGCCCACCCTCGAGCGCCAGCGCCATCTCGGCCTCGGTCTTGCCGACTCCGGAGAAGACGATCCTTTCGGCCCGGATCCCCGCGGCTCGGGCGAGCCGGTATTCGCCGCCCGAAACGACGTCGGCCCCGAGCCCTTGCGCGGCGAGGGTCGCGAGCACGCCCGGATTGGGGTTGGCCTTGACGGCGAAGGCGATGAGCGGGTCATCGAGCTTCGCCAGTGCCGACTTGAGGGTCCGGGCCTGCTCCAGCATGCTCGCCGTCGAATAGACGTAGACGGGAGTGCCGACCTCCCGAGCGATCAGCGGCAGCGGCACGTCCTCGCAATGGACGATTCCGCCCCGAAGCGGGAAATGATCCATGGCTCGCCTTCCTTAGCCCAAAGCGCACGAGATAGGGCGCCGCGAAGCGTTACCGGGGCCGCGGCGGGCCGGCCGCCTTTGTCCTTCTGGTCCCGCGAGCGCTATTTCAGCCGAATCCGGACCCCGACCCGGTACGAGCGCCCAAGCAGGTCGCTGTACGTGGTGTTCGCGGCCAGGCCGGTCTCCGGCAGCAGGATCGGATCGGCGTCGAACAGGTTGGTCACGTTGACGAAGAACTCGCCGTTCTTGCCGCCGAAGGCGTTGAACTTGAACGTCGCGTTCACGTCGACGTAAGTGGCGCCGCCGATGCTGTTGTCCTCGTAGGTCGGGAACTGGTTGGTCGAAACCGGGCAGCTGGTCCCGCATTCGACGCCCGTCGCGTCGTACCGGCCGTCCCCTACTCCGCGCGCGACTGCGGTCAGAGTGTAATCGTCCGTGTCGTAGGCCGCGCTGACCCGATAGATCCACTTCGGCGTGATGGACTGAGTGCCGGTCCCGACGCCCAGTGTCCCGACGGAGTTGAGCGGGATGAAGCCGGGCACGCCCGTGGCGACGGTGTTTTCGATGTAACGGGTCGCAAGGCCGCGAAGCGAGAAGTGCCCCTGGCCGAGGCGCATCCGATAGGCCGCCTCGAAGTCCAGCCCGCGCATCAGGATGCTGGAGAAATTGACGGGCTGGCGGGCGATGAGCACGCGCGAGGGATTGGCCGGATCGGCGGTGATCGCGTCACAGAAATCGGCCAGGCCCTCGAAGCAGCGGTTGACGATATCGTCCGCGCTGAGGCTGTCGATTGCGTCCTTCACCTTGACCCGCCAGTAATCGACCGAAGCCGTGAAGCCGGGAAGGAAGCGGGGCGACAGAACGGCCCCGACGTTCCAGGAATCCGCCTTTTCCGGCCTCAGGTTCAAATTGCCGGTGATCGTTCCCAGGTAGGCGATGTTCGCGCCATAGGTGCCGGTGCCCGGCCCGGCTCCCGGAAAGAAGGGGTTGGTGACGGTCGAGCTGTTCGCGGTGCCCGCCTGATACAATTCGTTGAGGTTGGGCGCCCGGATATCGCGCGAACGGCCCGCTCGGATCAGGATGTCGTCGATCGGCCGCCAGGTCGCTCCGAGCTTCCAGGTCGTGACGAAGCCCGAGGTCGAATAGTCGGTCGCACGGACCGCACCGTTGAACTCCAGCCCGAAGCCGAGCGGAACGACCGTCTCGAGATAGGCCTCCTTGACGGTGTAGCTGCCCTTGCTCGGGCGGAAGTTGCCGACCGAGAAGAGGCTCGTCGTCGTTCCGTTGGCATTCTGGACGGGCTGGAACTCGGCGGGCACGAACCCGTCAATCTCCTCCTTGCGATACTCGGCGCCGACCGCAACGCTGACGTCGCCCGCCCAGGTCGCGAAGGGCGTGAGCGAGAGGTTGGCGCCCACGACGGTCTGCTCGAGCACCTGGTCGCGATAGGGATCGTCCAGGATGTAGTCGATGGCGGCCGGATCGGCGACTCCGATTCCGAACAGGTTGAGCGGGCGGCAGGCGGGATCGTCGTTCGCGGTGTTCGCATCGACGTTGATCGCGCACTGGATCGATCCGGCCGGGAGGCCGCCGGGATTGCCGGCCGGGGCGAACACCGCGTTCAGAGCGTTGCCCCTCCGAACGGTCTGCTGGATGTTGATCAGCTCCTCGTGGAGGTCGGCCTTGCCGTACTGGCCGTAGACGTCCCAGCGCGCCGGCTTTCCGAACGCCTGGAATTCGCCCTCGGCGCCGACCAGGTAACGCTGCACCTTGCGTTCGTTGTTCGATCCTCGGAACGGCAAATCGGCGCCGCTCGTCGCCAGGGTGACTCCGGTGAGTCCCGCCAGCTGGGCCGGCCCGAGCGTCTGGTAGAGAAACGCGTTGCAGGTGGTCGGGGCGGTCGCTCCGTTGCCGCAGTTCGTCGCGTTGATCGAAAGCCCGGTCATCAGATTGGGGCCGGCGTTGAAAAGGGTTTCCTGCCGATTGTACGAAGCCTCGGCGAACAGGGTGACTCCGTCGGTGACGTCGAAGCTCAGCCGACCGAAGATTCCGTAGCGATCCTCCTCCGGGTTGAGGCCGATCCGGCGTCCGGTATCGTTGATCCGCCAGTCGCCGCCCTGATTGAGCGAAGGGCTGCTGCTCGTCGCGGTGGAGCAGACCGGCGAAGGAAAGGTCAGTGCGCCATATTGGTATTTGTTGACCGAGCCTCCCTGCCCGAAATAGGTTCCGCACAGGCGATTGGTGGTGCCTCCGAGCGACTGGGTGATGAGCCCGCCCGGAGTCGAGTTGGCCTGTCCGACCATGGTCCTCAACAGGTAGCGCGGGGCCGTGGGATTGGCCGGCCACGCCGGGTTCTGGATTCGAACGAAGCCGGTGTGGTTCCAGTCGCGCTCGCCCGGGTCGATCGAGAAGATGCCGTCGGTGTGGGCGATCTCGCCCGCCACGATCAGCCGGCCTCGGCCCCCCGCGAACTTCAGGCCGCCGGTCAGCGCCGCGGAATAATTGAACCCGTCGCCGCGGTCGGTGATCCCGATATCGGCTTCCAGCTTCAGCCCCTCATATTCGTTGTTGAGGATGAAGTTGGTCACGCCCGCGACCGCGTCCGAACCGTAAGCGGCCGAAGCGCCTCCGGTGACCACCTCCACCCGCTGGACCAGCGACTGCGGAATCGTGTTGATGTCGACGATTCCGTTCGCGGTCGAGCCGACCGAGCGCCTGCCGTTGACCAGCACCAGGGTGCGGACGGTCCCGAGGCTGCGCAGGTTGAGCGCGTTGATTCCAGCCTGGCCGTTGCTGAGCTCGAGGCGCGAGTTGGACGGGCGGATGGATCCGGCGAGCGCCGGCATCTGGTTGACGAAGTCGGCGATGTTGTTGGTGGGCGAGGAGTTCTCGATGTCCTCCTCGGTCAGCACCTGGAGCGGAGTCGGAGCCTGGAACCCGTCGCGGACGACGCGGGTGCCGGTGACGACGATGTCAGGGCGATCCTCGGCCTCGGCCTCGGCCGAGTCCGTCGCCGCCGTCTGCACGGCCCCGGTTTCGGCGGCGGATTCGTCCGCCGCCGGGTCGGTCTGAGCGGCGGCAGGCCCCGCGATCGACATCGCGGCAAAGGCGGCTCCGGAAAACAGGAACGTTTTCAACGAATTGCGACGAAACATGTGAAATCCCCCTGAAACCCGCATTTGCTGCGTGATTAGCGTGCATTAAGTAGCAAGAAGCCCCCGCCCCCGCATAGTTTCTCTTCACCCAGCCATAACCTCTCGCCATCCTCCCAACCACGATTGCAACGCCCATGTGGCACCAAGGCCACAAAGCGCCGACCCGACCTCCTGCAGTTGGCGCCGAGGTTCCAGCGCCAGCCTTCGTCGGCCGAAGGCCAATCATTTTTCAACGCAAAGACGCAACGACGCAACGATGTCGTGCCCCCTCCCAGGCCATGCGATTTTTGCATGCTTCGAAGTTTCCTCCATGATTGCAGCTTCGCTGCGGGAGCATGAGTTTCGGCGATTCCTCGGCGAGCCGCTGCCTCGTTGCGTCTTTGCGTCGTTGCGTTGAATCCTGAAGATCGCGGCGCCTGGGGCTTTGCAATGGAGAGGACCATGTCCGACCTTGAAGACCTGGTGGCGCAAACAATCGAATGCGGATTCGCGATTCACCGGGACCTTGGGCCGGGCCTGCTCGAATCGTGCTACGAGGTTCTGCTCGCCGCCAGCCTCGCCCGCGGCGGACTGGGCGTGGAGCGGCAGAAGGTCGTCGATATCCAATATAAAGGGATTTCGGTGCGAGAGGCGTTCCGGGCGGATTTGCTCATCGAGCGGCGATTGGTGGTCGAGGTCAAGGCGGTGGACCGGCTCGCGGCCATTCATTCCAGGCAGGTGCTGACCTATCTCAAGCTGCTCGATCTGCCGCTCGGCCTGGTCATGAACTTCGGCGGCGGGACCTTTCGCGAGGGGCTGAAGCGGGTGGCGAACACGCGTCGTCATTGACTGTTCCGCCGCCACGGTGAAGCTTCCGGCGCGATGAGTGAAGCCGCTGCGCCCCCTCCCCCAGCGATCCGCCCCGGCTTCGGCCGGGTGGCGCTCTACGTCCTGCTCGGCTTCTCGGCGGGCCTCCCCTTCTACATGTTCTCGACCGTGCTCGCGCTCAGGCTCCAGGCGCACGGAGTCGTGCTGGTGGTGATCGGCTTCTTCGCCTGGGTGCAGCTCCTGCCCACGTTCAAGTTCCTCTGGGCGCCGGTGCTCGACCGCTTCGACGTTCCCGGCTTTGCCCGATTCTGGGGGAAGAGACGCGGCTGGATCATGCTGTCTCAGCTGGGGATCTTCACGTCGATGGTGGCGATGGCCTTGACCTCGTCCGACTTGAACCTCGCCGTCACCGCCCTGTTCGCCGTCCTCCTGGCCTTCTGGACCACCACCTTGGAGATCGCCGCAGACGCCTGGCGGATCGAGCTCGCCCCGACCCAGGACGAGCAGGGCCCGGTCGCGGCCGCCAACCTGTGGGGCTACCGGACCGCCATGGTGGCGGCGGGAAGCGGAGCTCTGCTCGTCGCCGATCCTTCGGGCAGGGCCGCCCCGTTTCTGGCCGGGCTGGGGATCGAGGCGGGGTGGACCACTTCCTATCTGCTGATCGCGGCCGCCGCCTTCGTCCCGCTCCCGATCCTCGCTTCGCTGCGCCCCGACCCGAAAGGAATCGGCCGACGGGGCTCGGCGCTCGCGGCCGGCCTCGCGGCGAGCGCGGCGATCCTTCTCGCCGTCCTGGCCGTGACCGCGGGGGTCGGCTGGCTCGTCCTCAGCGCCGCCGGCGGCGCCGGGATCGACAGCCGGACCAACGTCACCCCCTATGTGCTCGCGACCTGCATGGTCCCCTTCCTGATCATGGCCGCGGCCCTCCCCAGGATCCGGCGCTCGCCGCCCGACTCCGCGATCCGAAGCTCGGCCGCGATCGGCCCCTATGTCGATTTCTTCTGGCGCTACGGCTTCGGCGCCCTCGTGGTGATGGCCTTCGTCTCCATCTACCGGATGGGCGACGTCCTCGCGCTCAACCTGTCCAAGCCGATGATCAAGGGGCTCGGCTACTCGCTCGACCAGATCGGCTATGCGGACAGCCTGGTCGCCTTGGCCTCGAGCATCGTCGGAGTGGGTCTTGGCGGGCTGATCGTCATGCGCTGTCGGATGGGCATCGCACTCGCCGTGGGAGCCGCCTTCGCCGCGTTCGGCAATTTCGGCTTCGTCTGGCTCGCCCACCAGCAAGTGGACGTCTGGATGCTTTACCTCGCCACCGCGGCGGACCAGTTCGGCAACGGAATGGCCGGCACGATCTTCGTCGTCTATCTCTCGATGCTTGTGAACCCGCGCTACCCGGGCGCCCAATATGCCTTCCTGTCCGGCTTCGCCTTCCTCCTGCCTCGCTTGCTGTCCGGAGCCGGAGGAGCGATCGTCAAGCAGCTCGACGATTCCGGCCTGAACGGGTTCGACATCTTCTTCATGCTCTCCGGGGTGCTCAGCCTGGCCGCGATCCTCTTCCTCCCCTTCCTCGCCCGGATCGGCCCGAGGCCCGACGACCGATGATCGAGGCGGCCTTCGCTCCGGCCGCGGCGGCGGTCGCGGACGGGCGAATCCCCGGGGCGGCTCTGGGGATCGTCGCCGCCGGCGGCCGCCGCGCCGTGAGGGTCGCCGGAATGGCCGCACTGCTGCCCGAGCCCGAGCCGCTGACCCATGCCCATTGGTTCGACCTGGCCTCGCTCACCAAGGTCATCGCGACGACGACCGTCGTCCTGAGCCTCGCCGAGCAGGGCCGCCTCGACCTCGATCGCCCGCTGACCGACGCCGTACCCGACCTCCGACAGTACGACGTCGACAACGCCCCCGAGCGCAGGCTGACCTTCCGCGACTGCCTCGCCCACCGAACCTTCCTTCCGGCCGTCGAGCCGATCTACACCTATGGCGACGATCGGGCACGGCTGCGAGCCTTCGTCCTCCAGCGCGAATGGAGGCACGGCCCGCCGGTCTATTCGGACGTCAACTTCATCCTTCTCGGAATCGCCATCGAGCGGATCACCGGCGCGGCGCTTTCGGATTGGCCGCTCGGCGACGGCTTGAGTTTCGGACCGCCGCCGGGGGCCGCGGTTTCAACCGAAGCCTGCACCTGGCGCGGGCGCATGCTTCGCGGCGAGGTCCATGACGAGAACGCCTCCGCGCTGGGCGGAGCGGCGGGCCATGCCGGCCTGTTCGGCACCGCTGCCGGAGTGCTCGACTTCGCTCTGGGCCTGCTGGACGGGAGCGGAGCCTCGCCCGCGATGATCGAGGCGATCCGAACCCCGCTTCGCGACCACCGCACCTGCGGCTGGGAAAGCCGCTTCGACGGCTGGCACGGCGGAGACTCCTGCTCCGCCGCCGCCATCGGCCATACCGGCTTCACCGGCACCGGCCTCTGGATCGATTTCGGCCGAGGGCTGGCCTGGACCCTGCTCACCAACCGGGTCCATCCGACCAGGCACCGGGAGAGCGGCATCGCCGAACTGAGGCGCGCAACCGGGGATGCGGTGATCGGGGCGTGGCGTCCCTGAATCCTCCCTCGCTTTTGCGGGGGAGGGGGACCGCGCGAAGCGCGGTGGAGGGGTTCTCCCGCGCTGAAGAACCCCTCCACCATGCTTCGCATGGTCCCCCTCCCCGCGGAACCGCGGGGAGGATTCTCGCTTCATCTAACAATCTCAAAGAGCCCGCCGAGTCCACGACTCGACGGGAAGAACAATATCGGAACATTGAGCCCCGATATCCTTCAGATATATCCGATTCGGAAGTTCCTAATTCGCCTCGGCGATCATCAGAAGCGCCGCATCCACCGCGTCGGTCGCCCTCGCGCCTTCCGGAATGTCGTTGGCGTAGGCCGAGAACAGCAACGTCCGGCCGCTCTTCGCGATCATGTAGCCCGACAAAGCGGCGCTCGCGTTCAGGGTCCCGGTCTTGGCGAACAGCCGGCTCTCGAGCGCGGTCCCCTTGAAGCGCCGGGCCAGGGTGCCGTCGACTCCGGCCACGGGCAGCGAGTCGCGCCACGCCGCGCCCCAGGGCTGGGCTGCCGCCCAGCGCAGGAACACGATCATCCCGCCGGGCGCCACCCGGTTATAGGTCGACATCCCCGACCCATCGGAGAAATCGTAGCCGGCCCTCGGCACCCCGGCGCGCTCGAGCATTGCCCGGACCGCCGCAAGGCCGTCGGCGATCGACCCGGTGCCTCGCTGGAGCCCGACCCGGCGCAGCAGCAGCTCGGCGTGGAGATTCTGGCTGACCTTGTTGGTCAGGGCGATATCGGCGGCCAGCGGCGGCGGGGCGAGGCTTGCGAGCGGCTCGGAACGGGGCGGACGCGCGGGCGGCGCGCCCTTTCGGACCGCCGGATCGTCGGCTGGGCGAAGCGGCCGGTGGCGGACGGCCACCTTTCCGGCGACCCGCACCCCTCGGGCCTCGAGCAGCGACTTGAGCCGCCAGGCGGCATAATGAGCCGGATCGTCGATTCCGGCGCGAAGAAGCTCGGGCTCCGCCCCCGCCGCGATCGTGCCGGTGAGGCGGAGCAGCCGCTCTCCCGGAAGCCGGTCGAACTCCAGGGCAGTCGGCCCTCCGGCAGGGACGGTGACGGCCCGGTTGTCGACTTCGTAATAGGGCATCAGCTCGAGTCTCGGCGCCTGGCCCGGGGCTGCCGGGAAAGCCAGGATCGGAATCTCGTTGTCGTCCAGGCTGAGCGCCGAGGTCGCCGTGCCCGAGCGCGTCGGTATGTTGTTCCAGCTCATCCCCGGGCTCCAGCGCTGGTCGGGGAACAGGCTGTCGTCGCCGACGACGTCCCGAACCGCCCTGGTCCTGGCCGCGACCGAGTCCGCGAGCTCCGCCAGGCAATCCTGGACGCAGTCGGCCCGGCTGGAGAGCCGTGCATCGCCCCGGCCTTCGAGAACGACGTCGGTCGCCCCGCCGCCGGTCTCGAGCCGCACCGCGGCCCCGCCCTCCGAATCCGGGGCGTCGACTCCGGGGAGAGTCGCGAAGGCCGCGGCGGTGGTGAACATCTTCGTGTTGGACGCCGGGATGAAGCGCGAATCCGGAGCGATTGCGACGATCTCCCGGCCGTCCTCCGTAGCGACGACGAGCCCGAAGCGGATGCCGGGTCCGGCGTCCGCAAGCCTGGCTTCCACTCGCTTCTGAAGGTCCTGGGCCGCAGCCGGAGTCGCCGAAATCGCGATGCCGATGGCGATCGCGAGGCGGATAATCCCCTCTCCCGCTTTCGCGGGAGAGGGTGTGACGCTGC
>DASVSP010000117.1:0-8488 GCA_036388065.1 Allosphingosinicella sp. | reverse complement strand
CGGGGCGTCAGGAGGTAGCGTCTTGGTCACCAGCGTCTTCGACCTCTTCAAGATCGGGGTCGGCCCGTCGAGCTCCCACACGATGGGGCCGATGACGGCCGCGTGCCGCTTTGTCGAGGCGCTGTCGCAAAAGGCGCTGCTCGAGCGCACCGATCGAGTCCTTGCCGAGCTCTACGGATCGCTCGCGCTGACCGGCAAGGGCCACGCCACCGACCGGGCGGTCCTGCTCGGCCTGTCCGGCGAAAGGCCCGACCGGATGGACCCGGACGCGGCCGACCAGCTCATCGCCGAGGTCCGGGCGGGCGGCCGGCTGCGCCTCGGCGGATCCAGGGAGATAGGCTTCGACGAGCCCGGCGATCTCAAGTTCCTCCAGCGCGAGCGGCTGCCGCACCATAGCAACGGGATGCGCTTCACCGCCTTCGACTCGGCGGGCACCCCGTTGGAGAGCTCGGTCTATTATTCGGTCGGCGGTGGCGCCATCGTCGACGAAGCGGCGATCGCCGGCAACGCTCCGCCCGAGGGCCTTTGGGACATACCCTACAATTATCGCTGCGCCGACGAGCTTCTGGCAATCTCCGATCGCGAGGGCCTCACCATCGCCCAGATCGCCCGGGCCAACGAACGCGCGGGACGCTCCGACGAGGAGATCGACCGAAGGCTCGATTCGATCGTCGAGGCGATGGAAGGCTGCATCGACCGGGGCATCGGCCGGCCCGGGATCCTTCCGGGCGGGCTCAACGTCAAGCGCCGGGCGCCCGGCCTCCACAAGCTCCTCCTCGACCGGGCGGAACGCACCTTGCAGGACCCGCTCACCGTCCTCGACTGGGTCAACCTCTGGGCGCTCGCGGTCAACGAGGAGAATGCCGCCGGCGGCCGGGTCGTCACCGCCCCGACCAACGGCGCCGCCGGAATCGTCCCCGCCATCCTTCGCTACTACCGGCGATTCACCCCCCATTCGACCGACGAAGGGGTGCGCACCTTCCTGCTCACCGCCGCTGCGGTGGGATCGCTGTTCAAGGAGAACGCCTCCATCTCGGGCGCCGAGGTCGGCTGCCAGGGCGAGGTCGGGGTGGCCTGCTCGATGGCGGCGGCCGGGCTCACCGCGGCGCTCGGCGGGACTCCGTGGCAGATCGAGAACGCCGCCGAGATCGGGATGGAGCATAATCTCGGCCTGACCTGCGATCCCGTCGGAGGACTCGTCCAGGTCCCCTGCATCGAGCGCAACGCCGTCGGGGCCATCAAGGCCATCGAAGCCTCCCGGCTCGCCCTCGTCGGAACCGGCGACCATCTCGTCAGCCTCGACCAGGTGATCGAGACGATGCGCAAGACCGGCCTCGACATGAACGTCCGCTACAAGGAGACGTCGCTGGGCGGACTGGCGGTCAACGTGGTGGCTTGTTGAAACGCACTGCCTGTTACACTCGGAGGTCAGAGGATGTTCGGACTGCCTGATGTGGCCGTGGGTGCCGTAGTTGCGGCCTTCCTAACCGGAATAATCTCGCTTCTGGGCCTTATTATCAGCAAGGAGCAGAAGACTTCGGAGTATCGTCAAGCTTGGATCGACAGCTTGCGATCCGAGATATCTCAATTAATCGCCCACATAAACGTGTGCTATGCGATGCGAGAGCAAGGAGAGGAAGACTGGAGCATCCTCCGACTTGACGCTATCGCTGTCAATCAAGCCGCTGCTCAGATTAAACTTCGGCTCAATCCAGAAGAAAAGTCTTCTAGGAAGATATTGCAACACATTGAAGACCTAGAAGTGTTCATTCACACTGAAGAAACATCATTTGAGCGATTAAACCAGATCGAAGAGGATTTAGCTGCCGACGCTCAAGCTCTATTGAAGGCAGAATGGGTGAGGGTTCGTCGCGGAGAGTTGACCTTTAGAGTCGCAAAGCTCTGCGCCGCAGCCATGGTTGTAGTTATCTTGGCTTTATTGCTCGTGACGCCGTTCCTGTCATGAGCAGTCGAGGATCGAATCACAGCTCGTAGCCGGGGACATTGCTATCGGTGTCAGACACCGATTTTCGTTGCTGGGTCCAGCGGGTCACCCCGCACGGAAGTCAGATTACTGGATGAGCGCTTACGCCTGCCCCCCGGCTCCCCAGACGCCATTTTTTGAAGGGAAGGCACGAAGGCACAAAGCCACAACGTAAAGGGCTTTCTTATTCTACGTCGTGCCTTCGCGCCTTCGTGTCTTCTCTCAAAAAAATAGGCCTGTTGGCCGTCGAGAAAATGCGCTTGATGCCATGACCTCTGACCGAGGAGCAGTTCCACCCTGGATGCTGAAACGAGTTCAGCATGACGGCCGTCTTGTCCCGCGCGTTCCAGCGTCCTAGCGTCCGCCCGCCTTCTGCCCGAGGAGTCATCATGCGTCTTCCCCTTTCTCTGCTTGCCGCCGCTGCCTTCCTGGCCGCCCCCGCTCTCGCCGAGGTCGAGAAGCCCGCCGCGATCGTCGCCGACGGGATCCCCGCAGTCCCCGACGAGCTCGCCGAGCGCACCCGGCCCTACATGGAGTTCCGCACCGCAGGCCTGCTCGGCTGGAACCCGGCGAAACGCTCGCTCGCGATCGCGACCCGCTTCGGCAACACCGCCCAGGTCCACGAGGTCGCCCGGCCGATGGGAATGCGCCGCCAGATCACGTTCGAGGCCGACGCCATCGCCGGAGCCTCCTACGCCCGAAAGCTCGGCGACGTCCTCGTCGTCCAGAAGGACGTCGGCGGAAGCGAGTTCTGGCAGCTCTACGTGCTCGACAACGGCCGCCTCAGGATGATCACGGACGGCAAGAGCCGCAACTCGATCAACGCCTGGAGTCACGACGGGCGCTGGCTGGCCTACAGCTCGACCCGGCGCAACGGCTCCGACAACGACATCTACATCGTCGATCCGCGCAACCCGGCGAGCAACCGGCTGCTCGCCCAGGTCAAGGGCGGCGGCTGGGGTCTTTCCGATTTCGCCCCCGACGGTCGAAGCGCGATCGTCGCCGAATATCTCTCGATCAACAAGACGAACCTCTACCGGGTCGACGTCGCCACCGGCCGGATGACCCCGATCGGAAACCACTCCGCGCCGATCTCCTACGGCGGCGCCCGATATGCGCCAAATGGCACCTTGTGGGTGACCTCCGACGAAGGCTCCGACTTCCAGCGACTCGGGATCCTGGACCCTTCGACGGGCCGATTCACCGCGGTGGCGCCGGAGCCGCGCTGGGACGTCGAGAGCTTCGACATTTCCGAGGACGGCCGATTCATCGCCTATATCGTCAACGAGGCCGGGATCAGCCGCCTCAAGCTGCTGGACACCCGCACCCGCAGGAGCCGGCCGGTCAAGGGCCTTCCGGTCGGAACGATGGGCGGGCTCGAGATCGCGCCCTGGGGGGACATCGCGGTCAGCGTCTCCTCCGCGCGGTCGCCGTCCGACGCCTATGTCGTCAATCCCAGGACTCTGGCCGCCACCCGGTGGACGGAGAGCGAGACGGGCGGCCTCGATCCGCGCCGAAACGTCGAGCCGGTGCTCGTCGAGACGACCAGCTTCGACGGCGAGAAGGTCTCGGGCTTCCTCTACCGCCCGGATCCGTCCCGATTCCCTGGCCGCCGGCCGATGATCATGAGCATCCACGGCGGCCCCGAGGGCCAGTCGCGACCGGGCTTCCTGGGACGCAACAACTATCTGGTGAACGAGCTCGGAATCGCCCTCTTCTACCCCAACGTCCGAGGCTCGACCGGCTTTGGAAAGCGCTTCGTCGCGCTCGACAACGGGCCGGACCTTCGCGAGAATTCGGTGAAGGACATCGGCGCCTTCCTCGACGTCCTCGCCCGCGACCCGTCGCTCGATCCGGCGCGCTTCGCCGAGACCGGCGGAAGCTATGGCGGCTACATGTGCTATGCGAGCGCGATCCGCTACGGCGACCGCTTCAAGGCGGCCAACTGCATCGTCGCAATCTCCAATTTCGTCACCTTCCTCGAGAACACCCAGAGCTACCGCCGCGACCTGCGGCGGGTCGAATATGGCGACGAGCGCGATCCCGTGCAGAGGAAGAAGCTCCTCGCCATCTCGCCGCTGACCCGGATCAAGGAGCTTCGGCTGCCCTTGATGGTGCAGACCGGCGGCAACGACCCTCGAGTCCCCGCCTCGGAAGCGGAGCAGGCGGTCAAGGCCGTGCGCCGCAACGACGGCACCGCCTGGCACCTCCTCGCCCAGGACGAAGGCCACGGCTTCGCCAAGAAGGCCAACCAGGACTATGCCTTCTGGGCCAGCCTGATGTTCTGGCAGCGCAACCTGCTCGGCGAGAAGCCGAGGCGCGGGACGGAGTAGAGGCTATAATCCTCCCCGCGATTTCGCGGGGAGGGGGACCGCGCGAAGCGCGGTGGAGGGGTTCTTCCAACCTCGCCGAGAACCCCTCCACCAGGCTTCGCCTGGTCCCCCTCCCCCGCAAATGCGGGGGAGAATTTTCAGGCCTACCGCCCCTTCCCGGCCAGCCACTCCTCGATCGCGCGATAGGCGGAGCGACCCCGCGCCGGATCATCGCCAAGCCCGGTAGCGAAATAGGCGATTCCCCGCCCCGTGGCCCGGTCGATCCAGAGGCCGGAGCGAAGGCCGTAGGCATCGCCGGCATGGCCGAGCCTGGGCCTGCCGTCGGCGAAAGGGTCGTCCTTCGGCGCGCATTGGGCGAGGATCTGAACGGCGAGGCCGTAGCCGCAGTAGAAATCGCCCTCCGAATCGCCGTTGCCGCCGTCGAAGCGCCAGTGGAGGCTCTCCATCTCGGCGATGCTCGCCTCGGTGAGGAACCGGCTCCCGTCCGGCAGCCGGCCTTCGCGGAGCAGAAGCCCGCCCACCTTCGCGAGGTCGCGGACCGAGATTCGAAGGCCTCCTTGCGGGGAGAAGAGGGCGCCGTTGCTCCCCAGGCGATAGCCGTCAAGGTCGCAGCCGCCATCCGCCGACGGGACCACGGGACAAGCCGGCCTGACGCCCTTCAGATCGTCTCGAACCACCGTTCCGTCCGGCGCGTAGAGCACCCCGGCGCGCGCGATCGCGGCATCCGAGCAGGTCGTCCAGTTGAAGCAGGCGTCGAGATCGAGCGGCTTCAGGACCAGCCGATCCATCAGCCGGTCGAACCGCTCGCCCGTCGCCGTCTCCATGACCGACGCGACGACCGGGAAGCCGAGGTTGGAATAACGGAAGAAGGTGCCCGGCGGATGGACCCGGTCCCAGGCCTCGGGAGCGGCGACCGCCTTCTGGACCGTCATGCCGAGCGGAAGCGCGTAGCTGACGTCGTCTCGAAGGCTCGACCGGTGCGAGAGGAGCAGCCGCAGCGTAATCGGCCGGTCGGGAAAGGCGGGGTTGCGCAAGGTCCAGCCGAGCCGGCCCGACACATCCTCGTCGAGGTCGAGCTTGCCCTGCTCGACGAGGCGCATCACGCCCAAGGCGACGTGGAGCTTGGTGATCGACGCGATCCGCACCGGATCGTCGACGGTGAGGGATCGGCCGGCGCCCCGGTCGGCGAGGCCGGAGGCCCCGCTCCGGCCGATCCCGCGCGAGTCGAAGGTCGCCCAGGCGTAGCTGGCGCCGGGCGGCGGCTCGGGTACGGGCGGAAGCGTGGTGCAGGCCCCGCAGAGCATGGCCGGAAGGGCGAGCAACGTCCCGGTCGTGCGTCTCCAGCTCAATTCCGGCCTCCCCGCCGCCGCTTCCGGCCGCTTTCCTCGCCGGCTTGCGCGCCCTGCCCGGCCTCCTCGATCTCCTCGGCTTTCTCCTCGCGGGAGTCGTCCGCTTCCTCGGCGCGCTCCTCCGCCGCCTCCCGCTCGGCGATGCTGGTCGGGCCGAGCTTCGCCGTCACCGCCCAGATGGCGACGGCGACGATGAGGGCCGCCGCGGCAAGCGACCCGAGCAGCTGCCGCCCCGCCCCGCCCGTTTGGACCCCGCCCGTTTCAGTCCTGTCGTCCGCCACGCCTTGCTCCTTCAGAAAAGATGCTCGGCCACCGCCGACAGCCAGGTTGCCCAGAACAGCAGGAAGACCGTGATTCCGAGCACCGGAAGCAGGTGGCCGAGCCGGTGAAGACGGCGGACGACGAGGATCTTGAAGCCGAGCACGGCCAGAAGCGCTCCGGCGAGCAGGATATGGATCGCCGAATCGTCCTCGAACCCGAAATAGCCGATGCACAGGATCGCCACGACGAGAGTCACCGCGACGATCGAATCGCCGATCGCCCGATGCGCCTTCGAAGCCGGCAGCGGATCGAGGAAAGGCAGCCGGATCTTGCCGTAGCCGACCGCCATCAGGGCGACCTGATAGACGGCGAGCAGGGCGACGACCGTGGCCAGCACGATCTTCACCTCCGAGAGGTTGCCGCGGGTGAGGGTCAGCAGGAAGTCCTCCATCTGCAGGCAGCCTAGAGGCTGCCCGCCTCACCGTCACCCTGAACTCGCGCACGCTGCATCTTGGCCAGGCGGCTCGGACCCTGGATGCTGGAACAGGTTCAGAATGACGGGGATGGGCTCGGCGGCTAAGAATCGCGGAAGTTGCAGCATCCACAAACAGGCCCTTTTCGTGTCATGATGCGATTCGGTCGGGAGAATCGGTGTGCAAGCATTTGGGCGTGGAGCTGAGAATAGGGTCGCGCGGATCGGCCGGGATCTGCGGCGCATTTTTGTCGAGGCCCCGGCGCAAGCCCTCCGGATCGTCCAGCTTGCGGCGCTGGCGGCCCTGCTGACGGCCCCTTCCGCGGCCCAGTTCCCCACCCCGCGCGAATGGGCTCCGGCCCGGGTGCAGGAGATCCTCGACAAGACCCAGACGATCCGGCTCGCGCCGTCGCTCGCGCATCTTACGCCGGGCGAGCGGGTCGCGGTGGGGAAGCTGCTCGAGGTCGGGCGAATCTTCCAGGACGTCTACGAGCAGCAACGGCACCGCAACGCGCTCACCGCCCGCGCCGCCCTGTCGCGGCGCACCGATCCGAACGGCCGGGCCCTCTACACTCTCTACCGGCTCAACCAGGGTCCGATCGCGACGACTCTGGAGAACAAGCGCGAACCCGCACTTGCGGTCGACGACGCGCCTCCCGGCAAGAACGTCTATCCCTGGGATCTCAACAAGGCCGAGCTCGATTCCTACCTGGCCGCCCATCCCGGCGAGCGCGCCCGGCTCACCGACCTCCGCTCAGTCGTCCGAAGGGCGGAAATGGCCGTGCTCAAGCGCGATCTCGCCAAGCTTCGCCAATATCCGGCGATCGACGCCCTCCATCCCGGCCTTCGCGCCCGGATCGAGACGCTGGCGAAGCGGCCCGACCGGTCGACTCTTTACGCAGTCCCCTATTCGCTCGCTTATGCCGACGAGATGGTCCGGAGCCACAGCCTCCTCAACGAGGCCGCCGACGCGGTGGCCTCGTCCGACGTCCAATTCGCGCGCTATCTTCGAAACCGCGCCCGCGACCTGCTGAGCGACGATTACGAATCGGGCGACGCCGCCTGGCTGAAGGGCCGGTTCAGGAATTTGAACGCCCAGATCGGCGCCTACGAGACCTACGACGACGAGCTTCTCGGCACCCGGGCCTTTTACGGCCTCAGCCTGCTCGCCACCCGGACGAAGGAATCGGCCGAGCTTCGCGAGGCGATGAAGGGCATCCAGGCGCTGGAAGATTCGCTTCCCTACGAGCGGCGGCGTCGGGTGATGGAGGACATCCCCGTCGGGGTCTACGACGTCATCGCCGATTTCGGCCAGACCCGGGGCGGCAACACCGCGACCAACCTTCCCAACGAAGCCTATCTGGTCGAGCGCTACGGAAGCATCATCCTCCTGCGCGCCAATATCATGCGCAATCCCGACCTCTTCCGCGGGTCGGGCGACATATTCGGGGCCGCGATCGTCCCCGGCCAGGCCGGCCACCTCACCGCCGATTCGAATTTCTACCGCACGCTCTGGCACGAGGTCGGCCATTATCTCGGCCCAGACGTCACCGCGTCGGGCCAGACCCTCGACGTCATCGGAGCCGATTCGAACCTGCTCGAGGAGCTGAAGGCGGACCTCGTCTCGCTGTTCGTCGCCAAGGAGCTCAGGCGCCGCGATTATTATACCGAGGACCAGCTGCGCGCCGTCTACGCCAGCGGGATCCTTCGAACCCTCCAGAACAACAAGCCGCGCCGCGAGCAGCCCTACAACATGATGCAGCTCATGCAGTGGAACTGGTTCCTAGACCGGAAGGTGCTGAGCTTCGATCCGGCGACGGCCAGGCTGAGCATCGACTACGGCCGCTACCACGAGGCGGTCCGCGACCTGCTGAAGCAGGTGATCGCGATCCAGGAAGCGGGAGACGCGGCGGCCGCGACGGCCTTCATCGACCGCTGGGGCAAGTGGGATGAAGCCCTGCACGGACGGGTGGCGGCCAATATCCGGGCCCAGCAGCGCTACCGCTTCAGGTTGTTCGAATATGCGGCCCTCTCATCCTCCCCATCGTGAGATGGGGAGGGGGACCATGCGAAGCATGGTGGAGGGGTA
>DASVSP010000116.1:0-32538 GCA_036388065.1 Allosphingosinicella sp. | reverse complement strand
ACATTCCGGGCCGCTTGCGGACCGCGTCGAGGCCCTTCAGCACCTTGATGGAATCGGCGCCGTAAGCGTTTTCGCTGGGGGGTGTTGCCATCTGCCAGATATAGCGACGAAAGGCGCGAAACCCAAGGATTTTGGCGGGTTCGCGCAGGATTTTTCGCAGGTGCAGCATCGGATCGCGTTAGCCTTGGAACACCCGTCATCCCGGCGAAAGCCGGGACCTCGGGGAGACCCGCCGAGACTTCCCGTCCTGGGGTCCCGGCTTTCGCCGGGACGACGGTTAGAGAAGGGCGCCGTCGACCACCTCGAAACGGGTTGCGCGCGAACCGACCTCGTCGAACAGCCCCGCCTCCGTGCCGGTCATCCACACCTGTCCTCCACCGGACTCCAGTCGGTCGAACAGCGCCGCCCGGCGCCGCGGGTCGAGGTGGGCGGCGACTTCGTCGAGAAGGAGGATCGGGCGCCGGCCCGAGCGTTCGGCGACGAGATCGGCATGGGCGAGGACGATCGAGAGGAGCAGCGCCTTCTGCTCTCCGGTCGAGCACAGGCCGGCGGGCTGGCTCTTTTCCAGGTGGGTGACGGCGAGGTCGGTTCGGTGCGGCCCGGCCAGGGTTCGGCCCGCGGCGGAATCGCGGGCCCGGCCCCGCGCGAGCTCCAGCGCGAGATCCTCGCTCCCGCCTTCGAGGGCTAAGCCGGCGCGCGCGAACGGGCCCTCGGGCGCGCTCGCCAGCCTTTGGGTGAGCAACGTCACCGCCGCGGACCGGGCGGAGCCCAGGGCCGCGCCATGTTCGGCCATCCTTGACTCGAGGGCCGAAAGCCAGGATTCGTCGCGCCGGCCCTCCTCTCCGAGAAGCTTGTTCCGGGCCCGCATCGCGGCCTCGTAGCGCGCGGCGTGAACGGCGTGGCCGGGCTCGAGGGCAAGCACCAGCCGGTCGAGGAAGCGGCGGCGCCCGCCCGCGCCTTCCTGGAACAGGCGGTCCATGGCCGGAGTGAGCCAGAGGACCGAAAGCCATTCGGAAAGGGACGTCGCCGAGGCGGCCGCTCCGTTGATCCTGACCTGCCGGCGCTCGGGCGCCCGGGCGTCGGTGCCGGTGCCGATCTCGACGTCGCCGAGCCGGGCCGAGACGGCGAAGCCGCCGCCTCCGTCGGCACGGGCCATCTCGGGCAGGGTCGCTCCGCGAAGCCCCCGCCCGGGCGAGAGAAGCGACACCGCTTCGAGGACGTTGGTCTTGCCGGCGCCGTTCTCTCCGGTGAGGACGACCAGGCCCGGACCCGGCGCGAGCACGGCGTCGCGGTGGTTGCGGAAGTCGGTCAGGACGAGGCGGGCGAGGGCCATTTGCCTACCCGTAGCGGAACGGTTGGGCCGCGAACAATGCGGAGGATGTAGTCGCCCTCTCCCGCTTTCCGCGGGAGAGGAGGGGCCCGCCCGCGGAGCGGGTGGGAGGTGAGGGTCTGTACACCGGACTCAGCAAGACCCTCACCTCCCAAGCTTCGCTTGGGCCCCTCCTCTCCCGTAAGGACGGGAGAGGTGCTTTTGCTAGATCCCCTTCAGCCCCGCCTCGGCAAGCCGCTTCTGCGCCTCCCGGTAGCGGACCGGCTCGGCGATGCGCAGCCGCGCCCGCGCCGCTTCCAGAGGCTCGGCCATGAGCGCCTGATAATCCTCGCCGTGGAGCCATTCGGAGCGCTTGCCGTGGCGCCAGCCCTCCCAGACAGCCCGGGCGAAAGCGGTGTTTCCGGTGATCCGAAGACTCTTCAAGGCGGCGCCGGCGCCGATGAAGGCCCAGCCGAGGCCGCCGGTCTGGGCGTAGGAGAAGGCGACCAGGCAGGCCTCGCCAAGCGGCTCGTCGGCCTCGTAGCCGGTGAGGACGTGCCAGATGTCGTGGACGTCGCGCTCCCGCCGGCCGAACCAAGCGTAGGGATGCTCGATATTGCCCGGGATTTCGGTCTCGGCGACGCTGATCTCGGCAAGCCCGTCGGCGGAATAGCCGGTCCGGTCGAGAAAGCCGCGATAGGCCGCTCCGACGCTGCCCTCGGGGAAGGAGTCGATCCAGGTCCGGTCGCAGAAACGGGGCGCGAGCTCGATCCGCTCATAGGCGAGCCTTCCGCCTTCCGCGCTGCCGATCAGGCGGCGGTAATTGCGGTGCGAGGTGTCGCCGTTCAGAGCGCGCATGATCCTGAAGACCTGCACCGTGTCGTCGCCGTCGGCGAGCAGCCGGCGAAGCGCCCGGAACGCCGTGCCCCATTCGCGCTTCATCGGCACCGCGGGATTGAAGGACTGGCTCGCCATGGACGTTCCCGGAACTGACACCCGTGTCAGCATGCTTATTTCGCCGATGGAAAGCAACTGCGCGCGATCCTCCGGACCGGAGGTGTCGAAAGCCTTCAAGGCTTGCGGCTGGTCCTGGCCTCGACATGGGCGCGCATCGCCGCGACCATCGGCCCGACTCCCTCGTCGATCGCCCGCCGATCCGGATTGTTCACAATCTCAAGGAGGCGGCGATTCGCCTTCGCCATGACCTCCTGGAATTTCCGTCCTTCCCGCGTGGCGAGGAAGCGCGACAATTTTTGCCGATCGGCAGCCGAGAAAGTGGAGAACATGCGCTCGGCCGCCACGCGCTCAAGCGCCTGCGCCTCCTGCGCCGTCATTTGCGCTTTGCCGGTCTGCGCTAATTCGGTCGCCATCTGGCGGCCGATGGCGGCCGGGTCCAAGGCTCCCAGTGACCGTCTCAGTGCCGCCTGGCCGAGGGGGCTCGAATAGAATTGGATTAGCTTGTCGAGCTCGGGCGGAGCAAGGCTCTCCGCGAAAACCGCGGTCTGGATCTCCACGGCACGCCGGACGAAGTCCTGAGCCTGGCGCCGGCCTGACGGACGCGCGGCTTCGACCCCCGCATCGACGAGGCCCGGATATTGCCGTTCCAGCTGCATCACCCTGGGATCGAGAGACAGCCGGTGCCTGAGGGCGGCTTCCCACCCCGCCATATTGCTCGCGAGCAGCGCGTCGTGGGGCGTGGTCAGCCGAACCAGCTCCCGGACGCGTTCCAGGCGCGGATCGACCGCGGCATCCGGGGCTTCGGCCGCAGCTCCCTGCGCGGCACGAGGCGCCTCCGCCGGGACAAGGAGCGCCAGCGCCAGCGCAGCGACCCAGGCGCGCCAGTCGCGCTTCGCCGGCCTGCCGGGATCGGAGGACGCGCTCGTCACTATCGGCCGCGTCGGTGACAACAATCTCGGCTGCGCACGGCTCGGGAGCATCCGATCAGGAACCGGAAGCGGTGACGTCCTCGCCCGAGCGGCGAGCGAGAGCTTTCGCCATCCTTCGCCCGATTTCCGTGCCGATCAGCGACGCGAGGGCGGCGAAGGTCATCCAGGTCAGCGCCCGGTCGGACTTGCCGATTGCCATCGCCCAGATGATCAAGACCGCGAACAAGGCCGCGGCGACGATGACGATCCATTTGAGCCAGAAATCGGCGGGGCGGAACGACTTGAAGAGCTGGGTTGAGGCGACTCCCGCGATCAACGCCCCGGCCAGACCCTGGACGAAGCCGATCGCGATGGCGCCGGGCTTGGCCACCTCGATCTTCGCCCCGAGATAGGCGATGACCAAAATGGCGAGGGCCAGGCAGACGACGGTCACGACCAGCGCCGCCGCATAGACCCCGGTCCCGATCCCGGGTGCTTCCCGCTCCATCGTCACACCCGCATCGGCATGAGGACGTAGAGCGCCGCCGCCTTGTCGTTCTCGCGGAGCAGGGTCGGAGCGGCGGCGTCGGCGAGGTGGACCTCGACGATGTCGCCTTCGATCTGGCCCAATATGTCGAGCAAATAGCGGGCGTTGAAGCCGATCTCGAGCCCGTCGGCGCTATAGTCGCCGGGCACTTCCTCGGCGGCGGTGCCGTTCTCCGGGCTGGTGACCGAGAGCGTGACCCGGTCGCGGTCGAGCGCAAGCTTGACCGCCCTGGTCTTCTCGCTGGCGATGGTGGCGACCCGGTCGACGCCTTCCTCGAAGCTGCGCGGATCGATTCGAAGGAGCTTGTCGTTGGCGGTCGGGATCACCCGGCTGTAATCGGGAAAGGTGCCGTCGATCAGCTTCGAGGTGAGGATCGCGCTTCCAAGGCCGAAGCGGACCTTGGTCTCGGAGAGCGAGATCTGGACGGTGCCCTCGAGCTCGTCGAGCAGCTTCCTGAGCTCGGCGACGCATTTCCTCGGGATGATGACGTCGGGCATGCCCTCCGCGCCGGCGGGCCGGGGCACGGTGACCCGGGCGAGGCGATGGCCGTCGGTCGCCGCCGCCTTCAGCACCGGCTGGGCTTCGTCGGAGACGTGGAAGAAGATCCCGTTCAGATAATAGCGGGTCTCTTCGGTCGAGATTGCGAAGCGCGTCTTGTCGATGATCTGGCGCAGGGTGGCCGCGGGAAGCTCGAAGCGCGTCGGAAGGTCGCCCTCCGCGATCACCGGGAAGTCGTCGCGGGGAAGGGTTGAGAGGTTGAACCGCGCCCGGCCGGCATTGACCTGCATCTTGCCCTCGGCCGCGTTCAGCTCGACCTGGCTTCCTTCGGGAAGCTTTCGGGCGATGTCGAACAGGGTGTGGGCGGAGACGGTGGTGGCTCCGGGCTGGGTGACGTTGGCCTCGACCGTCTCGACGATCTGGAGGTCGAGATCCGTCGCCATCAGCCTCAGCCCGCCGCCCTCGGCCGCCTCGATGAGGACGTTGGACAGGATCGGGATCGTGTTCCTGCGCTCAACCACGGATTGGACGTGGCCGAGGCTCTTGAGGAGCGTAGCCCGTTCGATCGTCGCCTTCATTGAAACCCCCGAAAACCGTGCTTGGAAGCGAGTATTAGAGCGGGCCGCCGCCCCCCGCTAGGGGATTGTCGCCAGCGGTGAAAAAAGGGCCGGAGCGTCGACCGCCCCGGCCCACTCGGGTCTCCCGGTGCGACGAAGTTCTCAGAACCGGAGGCCGAAGCCGATCACACCCTGATGCCGATCGAAATTGTCCGAGGCTTCATAGTTTGAAAAGCGGTATTCGGCCTTGATGAAGGTCTTCGCGCCAAGGGCCATCTCCGTCCCCGCGCCGAGGCGCAGGCCGTCGGATTCCGGATGGAGGACCAGGGTCGCCCCACCGCCGACGGGGGTGAGCCGATTGCTCTGGCGGAAGTTGGTATAGCCGACCTTGCCGTAGAGCAGCACGTTGTCGCTGATCATTCCGCCAACCCGAGCGCCGGCGTAAAGGTCCCGGCCGGCCTTGGAGCAGACCGAGTTGCCGACGAACACCGTGCATTCCCTGGCGGTACTGTCGCTCGCCTCGCCCTCGATCCCCAGGCGGAAGCGCCCGGCGGCGATGTCGTAGCCGGCGCCGATGCCGTAGAGGAAACCGCTGTCGCCCCGGACACTGTCGAAGCTGGCGTCCTCGTAACCCGTGATGGCTTCGACGCGGAACCCGGTGGTCGCCTTGTCGGCGGCGGGTTGGGCGTCCTGGGCGTGAACGGGGGAAGCAACACCGGCTGCGGCTGCGGCCGCGGCAAGACAATATTTAAGCATCTGAGATCCCCTCAGCTAATTCCCCTGGTGATGTGGAGTTGAGGGACCTCGGATGAACCCCAGATAAACATATTATGGCACAAATCGGGCGCAGCAGGAATAAGGCTGGGAGCGGCGGCGAACAGTTGAAAGTTTTCCATTTGTTTTCCGCCATTTGTTGGGAGGGAACAGCCTTGAAGGCGTGATTTCAAAGATCAGCTTCAATGAACTAAAAAATAGGTGAGCACGACATCCGTTACGCAGGTACGAGGCATCCGCGCGCGCGACGACCTCACCGCGAACTTGTGTCAGGACCCAATTCCCCATCCGCTCCGCGGCTCGTCGCTGGATGCTGACACAAGTTCGGAATGACGGTCGCGATCCAACGCAGTGGCTTTTCTGTTGCCAAGCGGGAGGCGCGGGGGCCATTCTGGCGCCATGATGCCTCGTCTGATTTTCCCATTGTTTTTCATGGCCCTGGCGGCACCTGCCCTTGCTCAGAAGCAGTCGCTCGGAATTTTCGGGACCTGGGGGGCGTTCAAGGCTCCGGACCGATGCTACGCCGTCGCCGAGCCCTTGTCGCCGCCGAGGCCCGGAGATGGGCGCGGCTTCGCCTCGGTGGGCTATTGGCCGGCCCGCAGCGGCGGGGGGCAGGCCTATTTCCGCTTGAGCCGGGCCAAGCGCGAAGGTTCGGCCGTCCTGCTGCGCATCGACGACCGGACCTTCCAGCTTCGCGGCGGCGGCGCCGACGCCTGGGCCGTGGACTCGGCCGCGGACGCCGAGCTGGTCTCGGCGATGCGGACCGGGATCGAGCTGAGCGTCGAGACGCGCTCGGCCGGCGGCGGCCTGGTGCGCGATTCCTATCGGCTGCGCGGAGCGGCGACCGCGATCGACGCCGCCGCCATCGCCTGCGCCCGGCGCCGCTGAAGATCGGGCCGGGAGTGGGGCGCTGGTTCATCGCACGGCACGGCGAGACCGTGTTCAACGCCGCCCGGCGAATGCAGGGCGAGGTGCTCCACACGCCGCTGACCCGGGCGGGGTTTCGCCATGCCGAGGAAATCGGCGAGGCCCTGCTCGGCGTCCTGGGCCCGGCTCCGGCGCTCACGCTCTGGGCCTCGCCCACCGGCCGGGCCCTCCAGACCCTCGCCATCGCCGCGGAGCACCTCCGACTCGACTGGCACGGGGCCCGGACCGACGAGCGCCTGTCGGAGATGGACATGGGCGAATGGGGCGGCCGTTTCTATGCCGAGATCGCGAAGGTCCATGGCGGATTCGTCGACCGGCGGGCCGGACTCTTCACCCGCCGGCCCCCTGGCGGCGAATGGTTTGACGACGTCGCCCGGCGGCTGCGCGCCTGGATCGCCGACACCGTCGGGGAGGAAGGCGACCGGCTGATCATCATGCACGGCATCTCGTCGCGGGTGCTGCGCGGCATCCTGACGGGAGCGGCCGATCGTCCGGGCTGCGGAGCGCCGGTCGCCCGGCCGCTTCCGCAAGGCACGGTGGTCTGCGTCGAAGACGGAGTGGAAACGCTCGTCGGCCTCGGAAGCGGCGACCTTGGGGCTTCAGGAACGGCTTAAGGCCCGCTCATCCGCCCTTGCGAGCGAAGCGAAGCACTCCAGCCCGGTCCGGACGCAGGCTGGATTGCTTCGTCGCTTCGCTCCTCGCAATGACGCGAGGTGTGGAAATTCAGGCGCCCTTCCACTACATAGGCCGCCTCATGACAGCTCCGATGCCAATCCCCGGTCATTTCGATCCGGTTCCAGTCCCGCGCCCCGCTTTCGAGGCGGAGGACAAGCGCGTCGATCTCGTCGGGCTTTCGCGCGACCGGATCCGCGAGGCGCTCGAGACCGCCGGGCTCGAGCCGCGCCAGGCGAAGCTCCGCGCCAAGCAGATCTGGCACCAGATCTACAATCGCGGAGCCACCTCTTTCGAGGCGATGAGCGACATCGCCAAGCCGCAGCGCGCCTGGTTCGCCGACCGGTTCGTCGTCGGCCGGCCCCAGGTGGTGGTGGAGCAGGTGTCGACCGACGGCACCCGCAAGTGGCTTCTCAAGACTCCCGACGGCCACGATTTCGAGATGGTGTTCATCCCCGACTCCGACCGGGGGACGCTCTGCGTGTCGAGCCAGGTGGGCTGCACCCTCAATTGCGCCTTCTGCTTCACCGGGACGATGCGCCTGGTCAGGAACCTCACCGCCGGAGAGATCGTCGGCCAGGTGATGCTGGCGCGCGATTCGCTCGGCGAGTGGCCGACCCAGCCGGAGGGCCGGATGCTGTCCAACATCGTGATGATGGGAATGGGCGAGCCGCTCTACAATTTCGACAATGTCCGCGACGCGCTGAAGATCGTGATGGACGGCGACGGGCTGGGCCTTTCGCGCCGTCGGATCACGCTTTCGACGTCGGGCGTGGTTCCGATGATGGCTCGGGCGGGCGAGGAAATCGGGGTCAACCTCGCCGTCTCGCTCCACGCGGTCACCAAGGAAGTGCGCGACGAGATCGTGCCGCTCAACCGCAAATACGGGATCGAGGAGCTGCTCGAGGCCTGCGCCGCCTATCCCGGCGCCAACAACGCCCGGCGGATCACCTTCGAATATGTGATGCTCAAGGACAAGAACGACAGCGACGAGGACGCAGCCGAGCTGGTCCGGCTGATCCGCAAGTACAAGCTTCCGGCCAAGGTCAACCTCATACCGTTCAACCCCTGGCCCGGCGCCGTCTACGAATGCTCGGACGAGGAGCGGGTCCGCCGGTTCTCCGACATCATCTTCGAGGCCGGTATCTCCGCGCCGATCCGCCGCCCGCGCGGCCGAGACATCATGGCCGCCTGCGGCCAGCTCAAGTCGGCCGCCGAGAAGAAGAGCCGGGCGGAGCTCGACCGGATCTCCGCCGAGAAGCAGGCGGCACTGGCTTGAATCCGTCGTCCCGGCGGAGGCCGGGACCCATGAACACGGGACGAGGCAAGTTCGCACCGGTCGGTGTTCATGGATCCCGGCCGTCGCCGGGATGACGATTAACGGCGGCTTACGACCTCATTCAGGACGCGCTCAACCCTCGGCCTCCATAACCCTCCTCATCCCGGCGACCTGTCGTCGCCGCGAAAGGAGTTCAAATGTTCAGGAAGCTCAGTCTCGCAACCGCCGCGGCCGCCGCCACCCTCACTCTGGTTCCGGCCGCCGCCCAGGCCAACCACCAGAGCGGCTATTACGATTCGGGCCGCTACCAGCAGAGCTATCGCGGCGAGCGCTACGGCCGCTACGACAACCGCTATTACGGGCGCAGCAACGTCCGCTACGACGGCCGCCGCTGCAAGGGCACGACCGGAATGGTCGTCGGCGGAGTCGGCGGAGCCCTGCTCGGCCGCGCCATCACCCGCGACCGCTATCGCGGCCGGTCGGGCACGACGGGCACGATCCTCGGCGGCGCCATCGGAGCGCTCGCCGGCCGAGCGGTCCAGAAGTCGGGCTGCCGCTGAGACCCACGAATCCCTCCGGTAGTGTATCGAGGGCGGGGCCGGTCTTCCGAAAGGAGGGCCGGCCCTTCCGTATTGATCCTCCCCCGGTTTTCCGGGGGAGGGGGACCGCGCGAAGCGCGGTGGAGGGGTTCTTCCCGAGTCCGAAAGGACCCCTCCACCAGGCTTCGCCTGGTCCCCCTCCCCGCGAAATCGCGGGGAGGATTTACGGCCCGTCGAAGAGCGCCGCGAGCTGCTCGATCATCGTCCCGCCGAGCTGCTCGGCGTCCATGATCGTCACGGCCCGGTCGTAATAGCGGGTGACGTCGTGGCCGATCCCGATCGCGACCAGCTCGACGGGCGAACGGGCCTGGATCCAGCCGATCACCTGCCTCAGGTGCCGCTCGAGATAGGTGCCCGAATTGACCGACAGGGTCGAATCGTCGACCGGCGCTCCGTCCGAGATGACCATCAGGATCCGGCGCTCCTCGGGGCGGGCGATGAGCCGGTTGTGCGCCCATAGGAGCGCCTCCCCGTCGATATTCTCCTTGAGCAGGCCCTCGCGCATCATCAGGCCGAGATTCTTCCGGGCCCGACGCCACGGCTCGTCCGCGGCCTTGTAGACGATGTGCCTCAGGTCGTTGAGCCGGCCCGGATTGGGCGGGCGCCCCGCCGCGAGCCAGGTCTCGCGCGCCTGGCCGCCCTTCCAGGCGCGGGTGGTGAAGCCCAGGATCTCGACCTTCACGCCGCAGCGCTCCAGCGTGCGGGCGAGGATGTCGGCGGAGATCGCGGCGATCGAGATGGGCCGGCCCCGCATCGAGCCCGAATTGTCGATCAGGAGCGAGACGACCGTATCGCGGAACTCGGTCTCGCGTTCGATCTTGTAGCTCAGCGAGTGAGCGGGGTTGACGATCACCCGGGCGAGCCGGGCGGCGTCGAGAAGCCCTTCCTCCTGGTCGAAGTCCCAGCTTCGGTTCTGCTGGGCCATGAGGCGCCGCTGGAGACGGTTGGCGAGCTTGGTGACGGCGCTCTGCAGGTGGACGAGCTGCTGGTCGAGATAGGCGCGAAGGCGCCCGAGCTCCTCCTCGTCGCAAAGCTCGGGCGCCTCCACGACCTCGTCATATTTCGTCGTGAAGATTCGATAGTCGAATTGCGGCGGGAGGTCGGAGAGCGGCCGGTTGGGCCGGACCGGGAGCATCCCCTCCTCGCCTTCCTCGCCCATTCCCTCCTCGCCCTCGGACATGTCCTCCTCGGACCAGTCGCGCTCGCCTTCCTCGTCGTCGCCTTCGCCCTGCTCGACCCGCATCTCGGTCTGGCCGTCGGAGCCGCCTTCGTCCTCCTCGTCCTGGCTGTCGCTGTCGTCCCCCTGGTCCTGGTCGGACCCATCGCTCTCCTCGCCCGAATCCGGGTCGGAGTCGGCCTCCGCCTCGCCCTCGATCAGCTCGAGGTCGCGAAGCAGCTTGGTGGCGAGCGCGGCGAAGGCGGCCTGGTCGTCGAGCACCAGGCCGAGCGCGTCGAGATCGGCGCCCGCCTTTTCCTCGATCCAGTCCGAGACCAGGCCGATCGCGCCGCGCGCGGCCTCGGGCGGGGCCTCGCCGGTCAGCCTCTCGCGGACCTTGAGCCCGAGCGCCGTCCCGAGCGGAACCTCCGCACGGTTGCGGGCTCGGGTGATCGGGTCGGTGCGCATCCGCATCTCGACCGCAGTGGAGAGGTTGGCCCGGACCCCGGCCATGGCCCGGGCTCCGAGCGCTTCGACCCGGGCCTGCTCGACCGCGTCGAACACCGCCCGGGCGACCTCGTCGGCGGGAGCGCCGCGGGCGTGCATCCCAGCATTGTGGTGCCGAAGCTTGAGCGCCGCGGCGTCCGCATAGCCGCGAGCCTCGGCGACCTCCTTCGCCGCGAGCGAACGCCCCGGCATCGGCACCTTGACGTTCTTGCCCGACGTCGAGGGCGGATCGGCGGTGAAGCCGAGCTCGAGCTCCGGCTCGCGCGCGATCGCCCGCGCGGCCCCGGTCAGCACCTGGCGGAAAGCTTCGAGGGGGTTGTCGCGCTCAGCCACTTGTCACCCTCGATCCGTTGCCCCAATCAAGCCCGACCGCCAGGCGGAGGGAGGGTTTTATGCGCGGCATTCGGCTGACGGCGATGATCCGCATGACACAGCGGGAATATCGCGCCAACATCGACGGCCTCAACATCTTCTTCGGAGCGGTGCTCGGCTTCGTGCTCGCCGGTTCGGAGACGCTCGACGATGTCGGCTTCGGCCTGCTGCTTGCAACCACCTCGGGACTCGTCATTTCGATCCTGTACATAACCGCGAGCAGGTGGCGGCTCACATATTCCGCCGTGTCGCTGATCCTGATAGCGACGATGGAGCGCCCCCTAGAGATGCTCTTTCGCGGACCGGACTCCATACCCGCGAAGCTGCAACCCTGCCTCATGGTGTGGGCGCTCATGACGATTTTGGTGGAGTTCCTCCCCCGCGAAAGAGCCGAAGCGGACAAGATCACCGCCGCCTAGGCCTTCGCCACCACGCTTTCGGGAAGATCCTTGCCGAACACGCGCTGGTAATATTCCGCGACCAGCGGCCGCTCCGCCTCGTCGCATTTGTTGAGGAAGGTGAGTCGGAAGGCGAAGCCGACGTCGTTGAAGATGAGGGCGTTCTGTGCCCAGCTGATCACGGTGCGCGGGCTCATCACGGTCGAGATGTCGCCGTTGACGAAGCCCTGGCGGGTGAGGTCCGCCACCTTGACCATCTTCTCGACCTCGGCCCGGCCGCCTTCATGGTCGTATTCGCCGGACTTGGCGAGGACGATCCGGGCCTCGATCTCGGCGGGCAGGTAGTTCAAGGTCACGACGATGTTCCAGCGGTCCATCTGGCCCTGGTTGATCTGCTGGGTGCCGTGATAGAGGCCGGTCGTGTCGCCGAGACCCACCGTGTTCGTCGTCGCGAACAGCCGGAAATAGGGATGCGGCCGGATCACCCGGTTCTGGTCGAGCAGGGTCAGCTTCCCTTCCGTCTCGAGCACGCGCTGGATGACGAACATGACGTCGGGCCGGCCGGCGTCATATTCGTCGAAGACCAGAGCGGTCGGCGTCTGGAGCGCCCAGGGCAGGAGCCCCTCGCGGAACTCGGTGACCTGCTGGCCTTCGCGAAGGACGATGGCGTCGCGGCCGATCAGGTCGATCCGCGAGATATGGGCGTCGAGGTTGATCCGGATGAGCGGCCACTTCAGCCGGGCGGCGACCTGCTCGACATGGGTCGACTTGCCGGTGCCGTGATAGCCCTGGATCATCACCCGGCGGTTCTTTCCGAAGCCGGCGCAGATGGCGAGTGTGGTGTCCGGATCGAAGACGTAGGCGGGATCGAGGTCGGGCACCCGCTCGTCGGCTTCCGAGAAGGCCGGGACCTCCATGTCGCTGTCGATCCCGAACAGGTCGCGCACCTTCGCCATCCGGTCGGGCGAATCCATGATCACGGCGCCGCGGCTGGCGGGGTTGGCATTGGGCAAATCAGTCATTCATCACACTTTCGAACTCGGGTCCTTCGATACGCCGCTTCGACTTCGCTCAGCGGCTACTCAGGATGAGCGGGAAACAACGAGCGGGTCCGTTATCAGCATCCGCTCATCCTGAGTAGGGGCTGAGCCTGGCGAAGACCCGTATCGAAGGACGGCCCGTATCGAAGCGCGGCACCTTAGGCAAAGGCGGGCCTCGATTTGAGGTGCGTATAAGCCTCTATCACCGACTGCAAAGCCTTCTCGTGCCCGCGGTCGCCGCCATTGTGGTCGGGATGGTAGCGGCGGAGCAGGTCGGCGTAGCGGCGGCGCAGGGTCCGGCGGTCGGCGTCGGTGCCGAGGCCGAGGATTCGCAGCGACTTGCGGTCGGGATCGCTCAACTCTCGGCCGTCGAGCCTCGGCCCTTCCGCCGACGCCCGACGGAACCGGGCGCCGATGGCGTCCAGCGGATCGTGGAAATCGGCCCATTTGGGCGGCCCGTCGCTGCCCATATGGGCGAAGGCGCGGGTCTCGCGGTCCCAGCCGCCATAGGGATTGTTCGCGGCCTGGATCTCGTCGCTGCTCATTCCCTCGAAATAATTGTAGCCGGCGTTGAACTCGCGGACATGGTCGAGGCACAGCCAGCGCCAGTCGCCCGGTCCGTCGAAGCTCGGCCCGCGGCCGGCGGGCGCCCGGAACTCGCCCGGGGCCTCGCAGCCCGGGTGAGCGCAAAGGCCGCGCGCTTCCGCCCGTCCGTGAAATCTCGTCTGCCTTCCGCCCGCGCTCGCCACGCACTCACCTTTGCGATCAAACGGCCTATATAGGCGGGATGACTCAAGCTTTCACCGGCCGAATCGCCCCCGAGATCGAGCAGAGGCTGCGCGCCGCCCTCGAACCCGCACATCTCGTCGTGACCAACGACAGCGCGCGCCATCGCGGCCATTCCGGCGACGACGGAAGCGGGGAAAGCCATTTCACCGTCGAAGTGGTGGCGCAGCGATTCGCGGGGATGAGCCGGGTGGAGCGCCAGCGCGCCGTCAATTCGGCACTGGCCGACCTTATGAGGGGCCGGATCCATGCCCTGGCCATCAAGGCGCGGGCGCCGGGTGAGGCGTGAGCCGGATCGGCTCCGGCGCGACGTTCATCTGTCCCTCTGCCGTAAGGACGGGAGAGGGACAGTGGGCTTCAGGGCGGCGCTGGGGCTCCTCTTAGCGGCGTCGGCGGCCGGGGCGCGGGCCGCCGAGCCTGCCTATGACGTCACGCATTACGCCGTCACCCTCAAGCCCGATCTCGCCGCCGAATCGATCGAAGGCTCGACGGAGATGACGATCCGGGGCGCGGGCTCGGACCGAATCCGGTTCAGCGACAACGGCCTCCTTCTGGAGTCGGTCGAGGTGGACGGCCGCCCGGCGACCGTCGCTCGGGACGGCCCTTCACTGATCGTAAGCCTGAAGCGGCCGCTTGCGTCCGGGAAGACGGCGAAGCTTCGGTTCCGATATCGCGGCACGCCCCGGCGCGGGATCGTGTTCGGGGAGGGCACCGCCTATTCCAGCTACTTCACCTGCCACTGGATGATCTGCGACATCGACCGGCCGGCCGACAAGGCGACCCTCAGGCTGGACCTCATCCTTCCAGCGGGCAAGAGTAGCATCGCGAGCGGTATACAGGCCGGAAAGACCGGCGCGGGCCCGGGCCTGGAGAGGCATCGCTGGATCCAGGACCGGCCCTATTCCGCTTATCTGTTCGGGTTCGCGGTCGGCTTCGACCGGAAGACCGCTTCGTCCCACAGGGGCGTGGAGCTGATCGCGGCCGGGGACCTGTCCCCCGAGGAGATGGAGCGCCGCCTTTCGGACACGGACAGGATGCTGGATTTCTTTCGCGAGAAGGCCGGCCTGCCGCTCCCGCACCGGCGCTACGTGCAAATCGTGGTGCCCGGCGGGGAAGCCCAGGAGAAATCCTCCTTCTCGCTGCTCGGAAGATCGCACCTCGATCGGCGTCTCGAGGATCCGAAGGAGGATTGGGTGATCGCGCACGAGCTCGCCCACCAATATTGGGGCAATCTCGTCACCTGCGAAAGCTGGACGGATTTCTGGCTCAACGAAGGGATCACGACCTTCATGGTCGCCGCCTGGAAGGAGCGAAGGTGGGGACGCGCCGCCTACGACCGGGAGATGGATCTCGCCCGCGCCCGGGTGGAGCGCTTGCGGGACGGCGGCCTCGACGTGCCGCTCACCTACGCCGGCGAATATCCCTCTCTCGGCGCGAAGCGGGCCGTCACCTACAGCAAGGGCGCCCTGTTCATGGATGCGCTTCGCCGCGAGCTCGGCGAGGCGGCGTTCTGGGCCGGCCTCAGGCGCTTCACCCGCGAATATGCCGGCAAGGCCGCGACGAGCCGCGACTTCGAGCGGGCCTATGAGGCGAGCAGCGGCCGGGACCTGTCGGCGCTGTTCGGAGAATGGGTCTATTGAAGGCGCAATCGTCGTCCCGGCGAAAGCCGGGATCCCGGGGAGACCCGCCGGGACTTCTCGTCCCGAGGTCCCGGCTTTCGCCGGGATGACGGATTGGGCGCGCGCAGTGTATCTGGCGCACCAGAACCGTTCGGGCCGAGCCTGTCGAAGCCCGTCTACTTCCTCCTGCCACCGCAAAGAGAGGACTTCGACAAGCTCAGACCGAACGATGTAGGGGAAAAGCCATGTCAGACCAGCTCATCCTCCAGACGCTCCTCCCGGCCACCCACGACCTCGGCGGGTTCAAGGTCCACCGCACCCTCCCGCACCGCGAGCGGACGGCGGTCGGGCCGTTCATCTTCTTCGACCAGATGGGGCCGGCGCATCTCCCGGCGGGCGGCGGGCTCGACGTCAGGCCGCATCCGCACATCAACCTGGCCACCGTCACCTACCTGTTCGCGGGCGCGATCGATCATCGCGATTCGCTCGGCACCTTCGCGACGATCGAGCCCGGTGCGGTCAACCTGATGACCGCGGGGCGCGGGATCGCCCATTCGGAGCGCTCGCCCGCGCATTTGCGGCCGGACGGGCCGGAGCTGAGCGGGATCCAGACCTGGATCGCCCTTCCAAAGGCGAAGGAGGAGATCGATCCCGCCTTCGAGCATGTCCCCAGCGACCGGCTTCCGGTCGTCGACGGCGGGGGCGCCTCGGCCCGGATCGTGATGGGATCACTGTGGGGCTCGACCTCGCCCGTCACCTGCCACAGCGAGACGATCTACGCCGACATCCAGCTCCGGCCGGGCGGGTCGATGCCGGTCGACTCCGAGGCCGACGAGCGCGCCGTCTACGTCGCCGAGGGCGAGGCCAGCCTCGACGGGCTGCGGCTGGAGCGCAGCGTCCTCTACGTGCTCGCTCCGGGAACCCCCGCGACCCTGCGCTCGGAAACCGGAGCCCACGTCATGCTGTGCGGCGGAGCGCCGATGGACGGGCCGAGGCACGTCTGGTGGAACTTCGTCTCATCGAGCCGCGAGCGAATCCAGCAGGCCAAGGCGGATTGGGCCGAAGGCAGGTTCATCCTTCCGCCGGACGATTCAGGGGAGTTCATTCCGCTTCCGACGGTGCCGCCGAAGACGGTGAGCTATCCCTGACGAGGGAAATGAAGCGATGGCGCAACCCGCTCATGCTGAGTAGGGGCTGAGCCCGGCGAAGACCCGTATCGAAGCACGCCCCGGTCCTTCGATACGCCAGTTCGACAAGCTCACCGGCTACTCAGGATGAGCGGAGGGAGAAACATGGAATCCCAGCTTAGCTACAGCAAAGTCCCACTCTCCACCGGAGTCACCCTCAACATCGCGTCCGCAGGGCCGGAGGGAGGCGAGCCCATCCTCTTCCTCCACGGCTTCCCGGAATCGCACCGAACCTGGCGGCACCAGCTCGACGGCCTGTCGGACCGCTACCGGGTGTTCGCGCCCGACCAGCGCGGATTCGCGGCCTCCGACCGGCCCGAGGGCGTCGAGAATTACGAGACCGACAGGATCGTCGCCGACGTCATGGCCCTCGCCGATGCGCTCGGCCTCGACCATTTCACCCTCGCCGGCCACGATTGGGGCGGGGCGGTGGCGTGGACTGCCGCGCTCACCCATCCGTTCCGGGTGAAGAGGCTGATCATCGTCAACGCGCCGCACCCGCTCGTCTTCCAGAGGAGCCTGATCGAGGATCCGGCCCAGCGCGAGGCTTCGCAATATATCAGCTTCCTCCGCTCGCCCGCGGCGGAAGCGGCGATCACTGGAATGGGGCTCGAGACCTTCCTCGACAAGGTGATGCTGAGCCACGCCGATTCAACCAAGCTTCCGGCCGAGGAGCGGCGCCATTATCTCGACGACTGGTCGCAGCCGGGCGCCCTCACCACCATGCTCAACTGGTACCGCGCGTCGAAGATCTTCGTCCCGGCGCCCGGCGAGGAGGCGAAGGGGCCGCTGTGGACCCACGCCCCCTTCCCGAAGCTCGCGATGCCGACCCTGGTCGTGTGGGGATTGAAGGATACGGCGCTGCTCCCGGTCCAGCTCGAGGGTCTGCCCGAGCTCGTCGAGGATCTGCGGCTGGTCACCTCGCCGACGGCGAGCCACTTCATCACCTGGGAAGAGCCGGGAACGGTGACCGGCGCGATTCGCGATTTCATGGCGGAAACCAAGGCTTAAATCCTCCCCGCGATTGCGCGGGAGGGGGACCATGCGAAGCATGGTGGAGGGGCCTTCCGGACTCCGAAGAACCCCTCCACCGCGCTTCGCGCGGTCCCCCTCCCCGAGAAATCTCGGGGAGGAATTTTCTTCCGTCGCCTCCACCCCCTTGCTACACGCCCGCGCCATGCAGACGGACCGCTTCACGCCCGAGATCAGCTACGTCTCCACGCCCCGGGTGGCCTGCGACGGCGCGAGCGAGACTCACCCGGCCCTCGGCCATCCGCGGGTCTATCTCCAGATCGACGAGAAGGGCTTCGTCGACTGCGGCTATTGCGACAAGAGGTTCGTACTCAAGGGCGGAGCGGCCGACGAGGGCGGGGAGCACTGAGACACGAACGCCCGGCCTCTCGCCACCGCCATCCGGCCCGTTGCCATCCGCCGCTTCAGGGTCCAATCCGACGATCGACTGAGAAAAGGGCCTCAACTTGCAAAAACTGACGATCGGCGCCGGGCTACTGCTGCTCGGGCTCGCCGCCTGCGACTCCGGGCAGGTCGACGAGGGAAACGCGGCCAATTCGGCGCTCCCGGCCAACATGTCGGCCCCCGGGCCGGCGCCGGCGCCGGTCCAGGCCCCGGCCGCCTCGGTCGTGCTTGAAGGCGCCGGGCTTCGGATCCCGGGCGCATCGCCGCCGCGCACTCTGGCATTCGGCCTGCCCGAGGCGGAGACGGTCGACGCACTGACCAAGGCCCTCGGGCACGCGCCGAGCGAGCGCGGGGAGAATGAGGAATGCGGCGGCGGCGCGATGAAGTTCGCGCGATGGGAAGGCGATCTCACCGCCTGGTTCCTGGACGGGCAGTTCGCCGGCTGGGATTCCAAGGGCAAGCTCAAGACCCTCGAGGGGATCGGAATCGGCTCCGCCCGGACCGATCTCGGCACCCTGCCGGGCTTCGAGGTCGAGGAAAGCTCGCTCGGGACCGAGTTCCGCTCCGGCGGGCTGAGCGGAACGTTCGACTCCAAGGCGCCCGGAGCGAAAGTAGCCACTTTGTGGGGAGGCGCCACGTGCGTGTTCCGCTAGCGGCCGCGCTCGCCGTCGCCTTCGTGTCGGCCGCCGGCTGCTCGCCGGGCCCGGAGCCCGGCTCCAACCGCCAGGAAGGCCGGGCGGAGGCCCGGAGCGAAGCGGTTCCGGCCGGCCCGGCCGAACCCGCCGCCGCTTCTCCGCCTGCCGTTTCGACTCCGGCCCGAACGGTCTCCGCGGAAGCCTCCAAGGGCGTGCGCCGTTGCGGCTGGCTCTCCAACCCGACCCCGGCCAATTGGTGGCTGACCGACTCGCAGGGGCAGTGGATCCTCGGGACCCAGGGCGCCGACCAGGCTCCGGGGATGGACGAGATGCCCGACATGAGCACGGCCGGCTGGGTCGAGACGAACGGCCATTACGGCTATGGCTGCGCCTGCATCACGATCACCGCGGACGGCGAAGGGAAGGTGACCCGGATCTCGGACGCCCAGCCGAAGCCGCTTAAGCAATGCCAAGCGGACGGGAAGTTGCCGAAGCCTGAGTGAGGGTAGGAGGGGGCGAACCCGTCATCCCGGCGAAAGCCGGGACCTCGGGGAGACCCCCGGCGACTCTTTCGGCCTGAGGTCCCGGCTTTCGCCGGGATGACGGGAGGGGCCGGCATGACGAGAGGGGGAGGCGGACGACATGGGATGGTTCGACTGGCTGACCGGCTACAAGCCCGCGCCTTCCGGCGCCAGGCGGCAATCCGAGGCGAAGGTCAAAACCGCGCTGATGGCCGTCAACCGGAAGTCCGCCCCGTTCAGGGTCCGGAGCGGGAAGAAGGAGGAAGTCGACCTCGTCGCCGAATGGAAGATCGTCGACGCCCAGTGGTCGGGAATCTTCGCCGAGGCCGGGATAAAGCGGGTGTTCACGGTCCTCATGAAGTTCGACGAGGCCGAAGGCGAGGTCCGGGCGGTCGACCGGGAATATGAAGTGGAATGGGAGGCCGGAATCCCGACGCTCTGGCTCAAGGGCTCGGCGTTCAGGGGCCGCAAGTGGGAGAAGAGCTTCGAGACGGTCTACGCCTTCCGCGAGGACGGCTCGTTCGGAAAGGTCTACGACTATCGCTTCGACTCGAGCGAGATCCACGAGCCCCTGATCGCTGCCGCGCACAAGGCGGGCTGGGGCTGGAGGAGCGTGGCCTTCGAGAAGCTTTGACTGGAGGGCCGGGATGACGGGAGGGGGCGGACACCCTATATCCCGTCAATGACCCACACCGACCCCCGCCGCTTCCTCTACCGCAACGACGCCCTCAGCCCCGATTCGGCGCTTCGGCTGACCTCCGAGGCGCTCGGCGCCTGCGACGACGGCGAGCTCTATCTGCAATATACCGTCTCCGAATCCTTCGGCTTCGACGACGGCCGGATGAAGACCGCCGATTTCGACACCCAGGCGGGGTTCGGCCTTCGCGGGGTCTCGGGCGAGACGACGGCCTTCGCCCATGCCAACGAGCTTTCCGAGGCCGCCATCCGCCGCGCCGGCGAGACCATGGCGGTGCTCGATCCGGCCAAGGGCCCGCGCCCGGGGCCGCCGCGGCGGACCAACACCGCCCTCTACACCGACTCCGATCCGCTCAGCCTCATCCCCTTCGCCCGGAAGGTCGCGCTCTGCCAGGAGATCGACTCCGCCGCCCGGGCGCGCGACCCGCGGATCGTCCAGGTCACGGTGGCCCTCGCCGGCACCTGGTCGGTAATCGACATCATTCGGCCGGACGGCTTCGTCGCCCACGACGTCAGGCCGCAGGTCCGCCTCAACGTCCAGATCGTGGTCGAGCAGAACGGCCGGCGCGAGAGCGGCTATCACGGCCTCGGCGGACGCTATCTCTACGACCGCCTGTTCGAGCCGGCGACCTGGAACCGGGCGATCGACATGGCTTTGGCGCAGGCCCTCGTGAACCTCGAATCGGTCGCGGCGCCCGCCGGCGAGATGACGGTCGTGCTCGCGCCGGGCTGGCCCGGCGTCCTTCTGCACGAAGCGATCGGCCACGGTCTCGAGGGCGACTTCAACCGCAAGGGGACCTCGGCCTTTTCCGGACGGGTCGGCGAGAGGGTTGCGGCGTCCGGCGTGACCGTGGTCGACGACGGAGCGATCGCCGACCGCCGCGGCTCGCTGTCGATCGACGACGAGGGGACGCCTACCCAGTGCACCACCCTGATCGAGGACGGAATCCTCAAGGGCTATATCCACGATCGACTCAACGCGCGGCTGATGGGGGTCGAGCCGACCGGCAACGGCCGCCGGCAGAGCTTCGCCCACGCGCCGATGCCGCGGATGACCAACACCTTCATGCTCGGCGGGAACGAGGATCCGGGCGAGATCCTGGCTCGGGCCGGCAACGGGATCTACGCGAAGAGCTTCGGCGGCGGGCAGGTGGACATCACCAGCGGAAAGTTCGTCTTCTCCTGCACCGAAGCCTATCTGATCGAGAACGGAAGGCTCGGCGCCCCGATCAAGGGCGCGACCCTGATCGGCGACGGTCCGACCGTCCTCACCAAGGTCGCCGCGATCGGCAACGACATGGCGCTCGACGAAGGAGTCGGTGTCTGCGGCAAGGGCGGCCAGTCGGTCCCGGCCGGAGTCGGCCAGCCGACCTTGCTGATCGACGGGCTCACGGTGGGCGGAACGGCGGCGTGATCGCCGGCCTCCCCGTCATTGCGAGCGTAGCGAAGCAATCCACCGCTGCGCCGGTCGACGAGGCTGCTGGATCGCTTCGTCGCTTCGCTCCCCGCAATGACGGTGAGAAATGATCACCTGGCGCGAGGAGGTCCTCGGCTACTGGTTCGGGCTTTCGAAGGAGCAATGGTGGAAGGCCGATCCGGCCCTCGACTCCGAGATCCGCGACCGCTTCCTCGCTCTGTGGGAGACCGAGCGGGAGAATGTCCCCGAGGCTTTCCTGGGCAGCGCCCGCGATGCGATCGCCGCGACCATCCTGTTCGATCAGTTCCCGCGCAACATGCTTCGCGGCCATGCCGACCAGTTCTCGACCGATCCGCTGGCGCTTGCGATCGCCCGGGGCGCGGTGAGCCGCGGATTCGACGCGGCGATGAGCCCGGCCGAGCGCGGCTTTCTCTACATGCCCTTCCAGCACAGCGAGGACATCGAGGACCAGAAGCAGTCCCTCGCTTTGTTCACCGCGCTGGCGGACGACGACCAGCTCGGCTTCGCGAAGAAGCATCACGACGTGATCGAGCGCTTCGGCCGCTTTCCGCACCGTAATGCAATTCTCGGCCGCCCGCCTCGGCCCGCGGAGGTCGAAGCGGGCGACGTGGTGCCCTGGTAATGGCCCTGGTCGAGGCGGCCAAATTCTACGACAGCCTCGCCGCCGGGGCGGCGCAGTCCCTCCTGTCCGCGGAGGGAATAGACAGCTTCATCTTCGACATGGGCATGACCCTGCAGGCCGTCGGCTTCGCCGTCCCGGTTCGGCTGATGGTCGACGAGGACGATCTGCCGGACGCGGAGCGCCTGCTGGCCGCCGGGAACTGAACGGACGTCATCCCGGCGAAAGCCGGGACCTCGGTTCGAGAGGTCTCGCCGACTCTCGTCATCCCGGCGAAAGCCGGGATCCCGGGACAAGAAGTCTCGGCGGGTCTCCCCGAGATCCCGGCTTTCGCCGGGATGACGGCTATTGACACTCCGGGTGTGTTAAATTCATAATACACCATGAACGACGCTTCCGGACCCGTCCTCGAGTTGGCCAACCTCAGCAAGACCTATGGCTGGCGGGGCGGCGGGGTCCGGGCCGTCCGCGACGTCAGCCTCTCGGTGGGGGCGGGCGAGGTGTACGGATTCCTCGGCCCCAACGGCGCGGGCAAGTCGACCACGATCCGAATGCTGATCGGGCTGATCGCCCCGACCTCCGGCGAGGCGCGCCTGTTCGGCGAGGATCTTCGATCCCATCCCGCGGTCCTGCGCCGGGTCGGATCGCTGGTCGACGGAGGCAATTTCTACCCCTTCCTCTCCGGGCGCCGGAACCTTGAAGTCCTCGCCAGGACCCAGGGCCGCGGCGCTGGCCGGATCGACGCGCTGCTCGACCAGGTCGGCCTCGCCAGGGACGGCAGGCGAAAGGTCAAAGGCTATTCGACCGGAATGCGGCAGCGCCTCGGGGTCGCGGCGGCCCTGCTCGGCGACCCGGATCTCGTCATCCTCGACGAGCCGGTGAACGGCCTCGACGCCGCCGGGATCCAGGAGATGCGCGCCCTGATCCGGGGCCTCGCCGCCGACCACGGCAAGACCGTCTTCCTCTCGAGCCATCTTCTCCACGAAGTCCAGCAGGTCTGCGACCGGGTCGCGATCATCTCGAACGGCGAGGTCGTCCGCGAATCGACGATCGACGACCTCCTGCGCCAGGACGACGGGCTTCGGCTCGAAGCCGCTCCGTTCGAGATCGCCGAGGCGGCGCTGGCCTCGCGCTGGGCGGTCGAGCGCGACGGCGACTCGCTCGTCGTTCGGGCGACTCGGGCGGAGGCGCCCGAGGTGGTCCGGCGGCTCGTCGGCGCCGGCGCCGATCTCTTCCGGCTGGCGCCCGAGCAGCGCAACCTCGAGGAGGTGTTCCTCTCCATCACCCAGCCGGAGCCGGACCATGCTTGAGGCGCTTTCCGCCGAAGCGCTGAAGATGCGGACCCACAAGGCGACCTGGTTCCTGGTGTGGCTGTTCCCGATCGCCTTGACGACCGTCATGCTGATAACGATCGGCGCCGGGATGCTCGGCTTCGACCCGCCGGATCAGCCCGGGATCGCCGACTGGATCGAGGATACGAGCCTGATCTGGTTCATCCCGAACAACGCACTTGGCCGCTACCTCCTCTCCGCCTTCGTCGTCGTCGTCTTCGCAGGCGAATATGGCTGGAACACCTGGAAGCTGGTCGTCCCGCACCGGCGCCGGGTCTGGCTCATCGCCGCCAAATACGCGCTCGTCGTCATCCTGTTCGCGATCAGCTTCCTGCTGACCGCCGCGATCCTCACCGGCCTCGCCTTTGCCGACGACCGTCTCACGGGAGACACGATTCCGGCGGGGATCAACGCGGCTGTGCTGTGGAAGGAACACAGCACCGCCGCTCTGGCCGCGGTCGCCCCGGTCGTCGTCGCGATCGGCTATGCGAGCCTCGCCGCCGTGCTGACCCGCTCGACGATCGCCGCACTCGTCATCGGCATCATCGCGACGTCGATCGAACAGCTCATCTTCTCGTTCGGCCCCGCGCTGAGCGTCAACTTCCCGTCGATCGTCTGGTCGCTCTACCACGTGCTTCCCGGCCACCATATCGGCAACCTGGCCGAGTTCATCCGCGAAGGCGAAGCGCTCAAACGCGGCTTCCCCGGCGGCCGGGTCGTCGACCTGTCCTGGACGACCTCGCTCGGTATCGTCCTCGCCTGGATCGCCGCCCTGTGGGGAGCCACCTTCGCCGCGTTCAGCCGTCAGGACATCAACTAGAGCGTGATCGTCCTTGCTCGTCATTGCGAGGAGCGCAGCGACGAAGCAATCCAGTGGGCCGTGGAGCAGCGCTGGATTGCTTCGCTTCGCTCGCAATGACGGGAGCCACTCATCTTGAGGCGATCATGCTCTAAAGCGAAGCCCTGATCGGGCCCAGATCGTAGCCGGCCGCCGCCGCCGCGGCGATGCTCTCCTCGGCCGGCACGCCTCGCGAGGCTCGGGCCAGCGCCCAGAGGAAGGTCGAGCGGGTTCCGGTGCGGCAGAAGGCGAGCACCGGCCCCTGCTCAAGCGCCGCGGCCATCGCTTCGACCTGCTGGGCGGCGAAGCCTCCGGCGACCGGGATGTGCCGATAGTCCAACCCCGCCGCTCGGGCAGCGCTCTCGATCTCGGCGGAGGAAGGCTGGCCGGCCTCCTCGCCGTCGGGACGGTTGTTGACGATGAGCCGGATTCCCGACGCGGCGGCGTCGTCGATGTCGTCCACGGCGAGCTGCCGGACGAAGACGAAGGTGGTTTCATCGAGTTTGCGCATGGGGGGTCCCTACGGCACCCAAGCCCACCCGTCATCCCAGCGAAAGCCGGGACCTCGGGCCGGAAAGTCCCGGCGGGTCTCCCGGAGCCTTCCGTCATCCCGGCGAAAGCCGGGACCTCAGGTCGGAAAGTCTCGGCGGGTCTCCCCGAGATCCGGCTTCCGCCGGGACGACGGCTATGCGAAGCCCCGAACCACCTCGACGAACGCTTCGCCGTACCGCTCCAGCTTGGCCTGCCCAACCCCCGAGACCCGCGACAGCGCAGGCAGGGTCTCCGGCCTCAGCTCCGCCATCTCCCGCAATGTGCTGTCGTGGAAGATGACGTAGGGCGGCACCCCGGCCTCCTTCGCCAGGTCGCGGCGGCGGGCGCGAAGGGCCTCGAACAGCGGATCGTGGGGCAGGTTCGAGTCCCGGTCGCGGCGCTTGCGCGGGCGCCGCGCCGGAGGGAGGACCAGCTCGAGCCTCTCCTCGCCGCGAAGGATCGGCTTGGCGGCGGGGCCGAAGCTCAAGCCCCCATAAGGGTCGGCCCGGAAGGCGTCGCGGGCGAGCAGGGCGCGCGCCACCGGCTTCATCAGCGCGAGCTCCTCTTCGCCGGCGATCCCGAAGACCGAGACCCGGTCGTGGCCGAAGCTCCTCACCTTTTCCGTATCGCGCCCGGCGAGGACGTCGGTCAGGTGCTGGATCCCGAAGCGCATCTCGGTCCGGAAGGCGGCGGAGAGCAATTTGCGGGCCGCCTCGGTGGCGTCGACGGTGACGGGAGGGGCCAGGCAATTGTCGCAATTGCCGCAGCGCTCGGGCGGCGTCTCCCCGAAATGGCGCAGTAGCAGCGCCCGGCGGCAGCCGGCCGTCTCCACCATCGCGGCAAGCGCGTTGAGGCGCTGGCGCTCGCCCGGCCGGCGCGCCTCGGGCACCTCGGTCTCGAGCCGCTGGCGGGCGCGGGCGAAATCCTCGGCGCCCCAGAACAGCCAGGCCTCGGCCGGGTCGCCGTCGCGGCCCGCCCGCCCGGTCTCCTGGTAGAAGGCCTCGATCGACTTGGGGAGGCCGGCATGGGCGACGAAGCGCACGTCCGGCTTGTCGATCCCCATCCCGAAGGCGATGGTCGCGACCATCACCATGTCCTCGGACGAGACGAAGGCCTGCTGGTTGGAGGCGCGCACCCGGGGATCGAGCCCGGCATGGTAGGGCAGCACCTTCCGGCCCCCCTCGCCGAGCTGGAGCGCGAGCTTCTCCGTCTTGTCCCGGCTGGTCGCGTAGACGATTCCGGGTCCCGGCTGGTCGGCGAGAAGCGCCTTGAGCTGGGCGCCGACCCCGTCGCGCGGACGGACGTGATAGCGTATGTTGGGCCGGTCGAAGCCGGCGACGATCAGGCCGTCGTCGGGAATTCCCAGCTGCACGAGGATGTCGGCCCGGGTCTGGCGGTCCGCGGTGGCGGTGAGAGCGAGGCGCGGGACGTCCGGGAAGGCGTCGAGAAGGGGCTTGAGCAGCCGGTAGTCCGGGCGGAAATCATGGCCCCATTCGGATACGCAATGCGCCTCGTCGACCGCGATGAGGGACAGCGGCGTGCGCTCGGCGAGCTCGCGGAAGCCGCCCGTGCTGGCCCGTTCGGGCGCCGCGTAGAGCAGGTCGAGATCGCCCCTTTTCAGGCGCTGCAGGGTCTCCTGCCGGTCGTCGTCGGCCGAGGTCAGCGACGCAGCCCGGATTCCGAAGCCGGTGGCCGACCGGATCTGGTCGTGCATCAGGGCGATGAGCGGAGAGATGACGAGCGCCGTTCCGGGCCGGGCCAGCGCCGGGACCTGGTAGCAGAGCGACTTGCCCGAGCCTGTCGGCATCACCGCGAGCGTGTGACGGCCCGCCATCACCCGCCCGATCACCTGCTCCTGGACTCCGCGGAAGGCCGGGAAGCCGAAGGTCTCGTGAAGGATGGAGAGGGGGGTCACGCAGTGCTGCTAGCGGATGCGGGAAGGGCCTGTCGAGGGCGGCTGAGTCCGGCGTAGAACATTGGATATCCGGTTATTTTCTACCCTCTCGCGCGAAAGCGGGAGAGGGGTTTTACTCCGCAGCCTCGGCCTTCTCTTCCGCCTCGCTCTGCTGCCTCGCCCACATGTCGGCGTAGAGTCCGTTCTTGCGAAGCAACTGCGCGTGGGTGCCGCGCTCCGCCACCCGGCCCTCGTCGAGGACGACGATCTGGTGGGCGTCGACCACCGTCGAGAGCCGGTGGGCGATGACGATCGAGGTTCGCCGGGCGGTGACGCTCTGCAAGGTCTCCTGGATGGCCGCCTCGGTCCGGCTGTCGAGGGCGCTGGTCGCTTCGTCCAGGATCAGGATCGGCGGGTCCTTGAGCAGCGTGCGGGCGATCGCGACCCGCTGCTTCTCGCCGCCCGAAAGCTTCAGGCCCCGCTCCCCGACCTGGCTTTCATAGCCCTCCGGCAGGCTCAGGATGAAATCGTGGATCGAGGCCCCGCGCGCGGCCTCTTCGATCTCCGCCCGGGTGGCTCCGTCGCGGCCGTAGCCGATATTGTAGCCGATCGAATCGTTGAACAGCACGGTGTCCTGCGGGACGATGCCGATCGCGGCCCGAAGGCTCGATTGGGTCACCTGGCCGATGTCCTGGCCGTCGATCGTGATCCGTCCGCCGGTCGGCTCGTAGAACCGGAAGAGCAGGCGCGAGAGGGTGGACTTTCCGGCGCCGGACGGTCCGACCACCGCGGTTACTGTCCCTGGCTCCACATCTATGGCGATTCCGTGCAATATCTGGCGATTATCGTCATAGCCGAAGCGAACGTCCTCGAACCGGACCCGTCCGTGAGTCAGGCGCAGATCCGGAGCGCCTTCGACGTCCTCCACCTCGGCCGGAGTGTCGATCAGCGCGAACATCGCCTCCATGTCGATCAGGCCCTGCCGGATCGTCCGATACACCCAGCCGAGCATGTCCAGCGGACGGAAGAGCTGGGCGAGCAGGGTGTTGACCAGAACCACGTCGCCGGTGGTGAACTCGCCCCGGCTCCAGCCCCAAACCGTATAGCCCATCGATCCGGCCATCATCAGGTTGGTGATCAGCGACTGGCCGATGTTGAGCCAGGCGAGCGACGTCTCGTTCTTGACCGACGCGTCGGCGAAGGCGCGCATCGCGCCTCCGTAGCGCTGGGATTCACGGGCTTCGGCACCGAAATATTTGACGGTCTCGTAGTTGAGCAGCGAATCGACGGCCCGCCCGATCGCCTGGTTGTCGACCTCGTTCATCTGGCGCTGAAGCTTGGCCCGCCATTCGGTGACGAAGCGGGTGAAGGCGATGTAGGCGGCGACCATGACCAGGGTCGCCACGACCAGGCCCGAGCCGAACTTCACCCCGAAGATGACGCAGATGACGGCGAGCTCGACCACCGTCGGAGCGATGTTGAACAGGAGGAAATAGAGCATCATGTCGATGCTCTTGGTTCCGCGCTCGACGATCTTGGTGAGCGCTCCCGTGCGCCGCTCGAGGTGAAATCGAAGCGACAGCTGGTGGATGTGAGCGAAGACCTTCTCCGCAAGCCGCCGAGCGGCGTCCTGTCCGACCCGCTCGAAGATCGCGTTGCGCAGATTCTCGAACAGCACTCCGGCGAAGCGCGCTCCCGCGTAAGCGAGCACCAGCCCGATCGCCAGCCCGACCGCCGCGTCCGCGCCGCGCGCGCTCCCCGACATGATGTCGATCGCGCCCTTGTAGACGAAGCCGGTGCTGAGCGAGATTCCCTTGGCGAGAAGTACCAGAAGGAAGGCGATCACCACCCGGGCCTTCAACCCGGGCTCCCCGGCGGGCCAGAGGTAGGGCAGGAACCGCCGCATGGCGCCCCAGCCGGCTTTGGGGCTGGTGTCGGGGGATTCGAGGGGACGCATCGATTATAAGGTAAGAATGGAAACGCCAGAACCCAAGGAGAGACTACAAGTCTTGACAATACGTAAAATCGGTATTATCCGGGAAATCACGACTGGGCCCGGAATCCACCGGGGGTGCTTCGGCATTGTACTACGCGGTCGAGGAACGAAACATGACGGAACCGCTAATGACGGTCCCGGCCAAGGAGGTCGCGAGCAAGTTCGGCTATTACACGGACGAGGCCATGCTTCATCCCGTGGGTATCCAGCGTCACGGAACCACGCGTGTCGTGATGATCTCGCTGAAGGAATATGAGCGCCTCCTGCGCCGCGATCGCCAGGTTCTTCTTGTGAAGGATCTCGACGATGAAACGCTCGAAGCCATCAGGACCGCGCAACCCTCCGAGCGCTCGCGCGAGCTCGGGCGGCTCCTCGAAGATCCCGGAACCGGCTGACGTCATATCCTACGCCTATCTATGGGCGCGGGAAGCCGCCGCGGGGGAAGAAAGCGGGCGCAAGGACCGGCCGGCGGTGGTGGTGGTCGCCCGCACCGAAGGGGCGGCGGGACCATTGATTCTGGTCGCGCCCGTCACACACACGGCGCCCCAAAAGTCGACTGATGCCGTCGAAATCCCGCCCAACGTCAAGAAGCAGCTCGGCCTCGACGAGGACCGGAGCTGGATCGTCGTGACGGAGCTCAATCGCTTCATCTGGCCCGGGCCGGACATCCGCCCGATGCCGGAAACCGGAGCGCCCTTCTACGACGCCTTGCCGGACTGGCTGTTCGAGCGGGTGCGGAGCGGCGTTCTTCAACATTCCGGCCAAGGACGGCTCAAGGTCACCAAACGGACGGCGGCGTAAATCACCTGTGTCAGACGAACTTCTTTGGACCTCTCTGAGTCCCCGGCGGGTGATCCATCGGGGTGAAACCGTCGGCGCTGTAACGATTGACACAAGAAATGCTGAGGTCGGACACACCGGCGTGACCTGGCGGGCGCAGACCGACGAAACCGCCTTTCGCAACATCGCCTCCGAAACGATTGGAACGGCGGGGATTCACATGGGTTTAGCTGACTATGGGACCGGCAATCTTCATCATCGCGATCATGGGCTGCGGCGAAGGCGACGCGCCGTGCCAGCAGGTCAGGACTCTCGAGGCACGCTACGAGAGCCAGGCGGCCTGCACCGCGGCGACGGAAGCGGCCCTGACTCAGAATACCGACGTCGACTTTCCTGTCGTTGCCGCCGAATGCGTTGCCGCCGGCTCGAAGGCGAACCCGCCCAAGGCCGGCCAGGTTCAGATCCCCGGCCCCGGCCGCGCCGACCTTAAGATCAGCCCGATCCGGAGCTAACTCCGGTACCGTTCGTCATTCCGGCGAAGGCCGGAAATCCATGGACACCGCCGTTCGAAATCCCGTGACAACGTGTTCATGGATCCCGGATCAAGTCCGGGAGGACGGGCCCGAAGTTCCGCCCATGTCGCATTGGGACCGAGGCCAAGCAAGTTCCGGGTGACGCTCGATCATTGGCCGGAACCCCTTCGCCAAGCAGCGGTTTCCCTAGCGAACCTCACGAGGACCCAGCATGAGCAAGAGCAACCACGCTTCCGGCAACGACCAGCCCCAGAACCAGAACAACGCGATGTCCGACGATCCGGGCGACGGCAGCCGCAAGTCGTTCACCACCGGCCGCGACGGCGGAAAGACCGCCGCCGAGAAGGCGCCGAAGCAGGACGACCAGGACGAATCGACCATCGAGGCCTTCGGCGAGGAAGGCGCTGGAATCGCGGCGAAGGAATAAAAGATGGGCGGCACCGAAACCGTCGAGATGATCCATGAGGATTCTCTCCCCGGCCATGAGAGCCGGCTCGAGCCCAAGCCCGAATGGGCGCCGCGTTATCCGGGCTCCGGCCGGCTCGAGGGCAAGGTCGCGCTGATCACCGGCGCTGACAGCGGAATCGGCCGGGCGGTCGCGGCCCTGTTCGCCCGGGAAGGGGCCGACGTCGCGATCCTCTACCTGTGCGAGCATGACGACGCGAAGAAGACCAAGGAGATCGTCGAGGGCGAGGGGCGCAAGGCGATCACGATCCCCGGAGACGTCGGCGACAAGGCCTTCTGCGAGCGGGCCCTGAAGGAGACGGTGGAGACGCTTGGAAAGCTCGACATCCTCGTCAACAACGCCGCCGAGCAGCATCCCGACGACGAGATAACGGACGTCACCGAGGAGCAGCTCAAGCGAACCTTCCAGACCAATTTCTTCGGCTATTTCTTCATGGTCCAGGCGGCCCGGCCCCACCTCAAGAAGGGCGCGGCGATCATCAACACCACCTCGGTAACCATGTACCAGGGCTCGGAAAGCCTGCTCGATTACTCGGCCACCAAGGGCGCCATCACCGCCTTCACCCGCTCTTTGTCGCAGAACCTGATCGACGACGGAATCCGGGTCAATGCGGTCGCTCCCGGGCCGATCTGGACTCCGCTGAACCCGTTCGGAGGGCAGCCGCCCGAGAAGATCCCCGATTTCGGAAAGGACGTTCCGATGGGCCGGCCCGGCCAGCCCAACGAGGTGGCGCCGAGCTTCCTGTTCCTGGCCTGCGAGGACAGCAGCTACATGGCGGGCCAGGTGCTTCACCCCAATGGCGGGGAAGTCGTCAACGGCTAGAGATGCGAGGGTGCCACGAGCGCGATTCGTGCTATAGCCGCCCCTCCTGACGAGGGGCGACGATGATCAGGCCGATCACCAGCATCGTGCTCGCCATGCGCGCATGATCCGCTACACGACTTTCAGCGACTTCTGGCCGCATTATCTGCGCGAGCATTCCCGGCCAGCGACCCGGAGGCTCCATTATGCCGGCACCGGGCTGGTCCTCGCCTTTGGAGCGGCAGCCGCCGCGAGCGGGGAGTGGAGGCTGCTCGCGGCCGTCCCGCTGGCGGGCTACGGCTTCGCCTGGTTCAGCCACGCCGCCCTCGAGCGGAACCGCCCGGCGACCTTCACCTACCCTCTCTGGTCCCTGGCCGCGGACTTCAAAATGGCCTGGATGTGGGCGACGGGGCGCCTCGGCCCGGAACTCGCACGGGCCGGGGTCGAGCCGGTGGGCCGGCCGGGCGCCAGGGATCCGGGTTGAGATGACCGACTCCGACGCCGCCTCGGCCATTGCCGCACTGCTCCTCAAGCTCAGGGCGCGCGACCTGCTCTCGGGCGAGGAGGAGGAGGTTCTGCGCGCCTCGATCTCCGAGATACGCGAATATCCGGCCGGACGGACGATCGTGAGGACAGGCGCGACCCTCAGCGCCTCGACCCTCCTCGTCGAGGGGATCGTCTGCCGCTTCAAGGACCTCGCCGACGGCCAGCGCCAGATCATGGAGCTTCACGTCGCCGGCGATTTCGTCGACCTCCACGGCTTTCTGCTCAAGCAGCTCGACCACAATGTCGGCACGATGACTCCGGTCCGAGTGGCGAGCGTTCCGCACGAGGCCCTTCGCGGGATCACCGAGACCCATCCCCATCTCGGCCGGATGCTGTGGTTCTCGACCCTCCTCGACGCGGCCATCCACCGCGAGAAGATTCTGTCGATCGGGCGGCGAAGCGCGCTGGCGCGAATCGCCCATATCCTGTGCGAGCTCCTGGTGCGGCTTCGAATCGTCGGCCTGGCGGACGAATCCAGCTACGCTCTGCCGCTTACCCAGGCGGATCTCGCCGACGTCACCGGCCTCACCTCCGTCCACGTCAACCGGATGCTCAAGAAGCTTCGCGACGAAAACCTGCTCACCTTCCGAGCCGGAACGGTGACGATCGGCGACTGGGACCGGCTCCAGCGCGTGGCGGAGTTCGATCCGACCTACCTCCATCTGGAGCGGCGTCCGAGGTAGGCGGGCCGTCCGGCTCTTTTAATTCCTCCCCGAAATTTCTCGGGGGAGGGGGACCGCGCGAAGCGCGGTGGAGGGGTTCTTGCTGAGCCTCGAAGAACCCCTCCACCATGCTTCGCATGGTCCCCCTCCCCGGCAAATGCCGGGGAGGAATTAGATATCCGCCACCTCGAACCCCTCCCGCTCCACCATCCGCTGGGCGAGCATCGAGCGGTGGCATTCCGGCGCTCCCCGCTCGTAGCAGAGCAGGGCCGACGGGCGGGCCGACGCCTCGGCCAGCGCCTGCTCCATCGCCAGCCCGGCCTCCGGAGTCTCGAGCTGGACGGCGTAGATGGACCGCATCTCGGAGACCCGGCCCGCCCGAGCCGCCTGGCGCCCCTCCGCAGGGGTCCCGAGTGCGCGCAGATGGAGATAGTCGATCCCTCGCTCCCTCAGGCCGCCGGCCAGCGCGGTCTTCGAGAAGCCCGGACGCCGGGAGGCGGCGACGGCCCGAACGTCGAGGACGAGCTCGACCCGGGCGGCCTCAAGCTCGTCCAGGAACTCCGACTGGGTCTTGCCCTCGTAACCGATGGTGAACAATGTCCGCACCGCCGCCCTCTAGCAAAGCCGACGCCCAGCCGCTATGCCGTCGCGGTTTTTGCGAGCCGGTCCAAGAGGGTAAATGGCCAAGGAAGAGCTACTCGAGATGCGCGGGCAGGTGGTCGAGCTGCTGCCCAACGCCATGT
>DASVSP010000115.1:0-13357 GCA_036388065.1 Allosphingosinicella sp. | reverse complement strand
CGGCGAGTCTCCCCGAGGTCCCGGCTTTCGCCGGGATGACGAGTCCACCGATTACCGCCCCAGCGCCCTCAGCACCGTCGGGGTGATCCCGCTCACCATCTTCTTGATTCCCTGGAAATTGGGATGAACCCGGTCCGGAAGCGCCAGCGAAGGATTGCCGGCCACCCCGGCGAGGAAGAAGGGATAGAGCTCCGCTCCATGCTCCCGCGCGAGATCGGGGAATATCCGGTTATACTCGGCCATGTATCGGCTTCCCAGATTGGGCGCGGCGAGCATTCCGGCGATCAGCACTGGGATTCCGCGGCGCTTGAGCTCGGTCACGATGGAGTCGAGGTCGGCCCTCGTCTGCCTCGGCGGAAGGCCGCGGAGCATGTCGTTGGCGCCCAGCGCGACGATCGCGAGGTCGGGCTTGGCCTTCAGCCCGTCCAGCGTCCATTTGAGCCGGGCGCGCCCCTGGGCGGCGGTGTTGCCGGAAACCCCGGCATTGGTGACGAAGGCGCGAACGCCGTTCCGCCGAAGCATGTCTTCGAGCTGGGGCGCGAAGCCCTGGCCGGGCGGGAGGCCGTAGCCCGCGGTGAGGCTGTCGCCGAACGCGAGGACATGGACGTCCTTCGCCTCGGCCGGTGCCTGGGAGGCGGCCATCGTCAGCAGCAGCGCGTAGACAAGCCGCCGAAGCGCCCCATATGGGATCCGTAACGACATCGGACTTCATTTCCCTTCATGACCGGCTCCTACGTTATCGACGCTTCGAATGTCACGCTCGCGCTCGGCTCCGGGGCGGGCCGGACCGAGATCTTGCGCGGTGTCGCGCTACAAGTCGCGAGCGGCGAAAGCGTTGCCTTGCTCGGACCTTCGGGCAGCGGAAAATCCTCGCTGATGGCGGTATTGTCCGGCCTGGAGCGGGCGACCGGTGGCTCGATCCGGATCGCCGGAGCCGATTTCACGGCGCTCGGCGAGGACGATCTGGCCCGGGCCCGGCAGGGCCGGATCGGAATCGTCCTCCAGGCCTTCCATTTGCTTCCGACGATGACCGCGCTCGAGAATGTCGCGGTGCCGCTCGAGCTTGCGGGTCGGGAGGGCCCCTTCGATCTCGCCCGCGCCGAGCTCGAGGCTGTCGGCCTCGGCCACCGGCTGACCCATTATCCCGCGCAATTGTCCGGCGGGGAGCAGCAGCGAGTCGCCATCGCCCGGGCCACCGCACCGCGCCCGGCCCTGCTCTTCGCCGACGAGCCGACGGGGAATTTGGACGCTGCGACCGGCACCGCGATCCTCGACCTTCTGTTCGAGCGGCAGAGGGATACGGGCGCCACGTTGCTGGTCATCACCCACGATCCGGCGCTTGCGGCGCGCTGCGGCCGGGTGCTCGAAATGCAGGACGGGCGCATCGCGCGGGATACCGCAAATGGCTGAGCCCGCTAAAATCCTCCCCCCGATTTCCGGGGGAGGGGGACCGCGCGAAGCGTGGTGGAGGGGTTCTCCGGCGCCGAAGGCCCCTCCACCATGCTTCGCATGGTCCCCCTCCCCTGCAAATGCAGCGGAGGATTTTTGAGCCTCCCCCTCCGCCTCGCCCTTCGCGACCTTCGCGGCGGCCTGGCAGGCCTTCGGCTCCTCGCCATCTGCCTCTTCCTCGGAGTCCTCGCTTTGGCCGGAGTCGGCTCGCTCGCCTCCGCGATCACCGCCTCACTGGCCGAGCGGGGGCAGGAGATACTCGGGGGCGACGTCCAGCTCACCGTCTCCCAGCGCGAGGCCGGCCCGACGGAGCTCGCCGCCCTGGCCCGCGAGGGGCGGGTCAGCCATATCACCCGGATGCGCGCCATGGCGGCGCGGCTCGACGGCTCGGAAAGCGTCCTCGTCGAGCTCAAGGGGGTAGACGAGGCATGGCCTCTCTACGGGACCTTCAGGCTCCGGCCGGGGGCCCCCGCGGAGCGGCCGCGCGGAGGGCAGGTGGCGGTCGGGCCGGAGCTTGCCGAGCGGCTCGGAGTCCGGGTCGGCGAGCGGATCCGGGTCGGCAATGCCGAGCTCCAGGTCGTCGGGCTGATCGCCCAGGAGCCCGACCGGGTCGGACAGGGCTTCACTCTCGGCTCGACCGCGCTCGTCGACCGGGCGGGCCTCGCCGCCACCGGCCTCGTCCAGCCCGGAAGCCTCTATACCAGCGCCTACCGGATTCAGCTTCGCCCCGGCGCCGACGCCAAGGCGGTCGCGGGGCGGCTCGGGAAAAGCTTCGGACCGTCCGGGTTCCAGGTCCTCGACCGGACCAACGGAGCGCCCGGGACTCGCCGCTTCATCGAGCGGCTCGGCCAGTTCCTCACCCTGGTCGGGCTCACCGCACTGATCGTGGCCGGAATCGGCGTAGGCAACGGGGTCGCTTCCTATCTCGACGGCAAGCGCGCCTCGATCGCCACGTTGAAGCTGCTCGGAGCCACCAGCCGGACCCTGTTCCTCTCCTTTCTCTTCCAGGTCGGGCTGGTCGCCTTTGCAGCCACGATCGCCGGCCTGGCGGCGGGCGCACTGGTTCCGGCGGCCGTCGTCGCGCTGGCCGGCGATTCCTTGCCGGTCCCGCCGCGCCTGGCGCTCTACTGGCAGCCCCTGCTGGCCAGTGCCGCCTACGGACTGCTCATCGCCGCGGTGTTCGCTCTCGTTCCGATCGCCCGAGCCCGCACCGTCCCGGCAGCGACCCTTTTCCGGGGCGACCTCGAGCCGTCGCGGTGGCCCGGCAAGGCGGCCGTCCTGATCGTCCTCGCCGCGGCCGCGGCAATCGCCGGGCTCGCCGTCGGAACCGCCCGCGAGCCGGCCTTCGCCGCGGGCTTCATCGGTTCGGCTCTCGGCCTCGTCCTGCTGCTCACCCTGCTCGGCGGCCTGATCCGCTGGACCGCCTCACGGCTGCCCAGGCCGGCCAATCCCGTCTTCAGGATCGCTCTCGCCAACCTCCACCGCCCCGGCGCCCAGACCGGACGGCTGGTCGTGGCGCTCGGCCTCGGCCTGACCCTGTTCACGACCCTGGCGGTGATCGAGAGCAATCTTTCCGGCCAGATGCGGACGACGATCCCGGCAAAGGCGCCGAGCTTCTTCATGCTCGACATTCCGGTCGAGGAGATCGGGCGCTTTCGAACCCTCGCGTCGAGCGCCGCTCCGCAGGGCGAGCTCGTCACAATCCCGTCGCTTCGCGGGTCCGTCGTCGCGGTAAAGGGGCGTCGGGTCGCCGACATGGGCGAGATCCCGCCCGAGGCGTGGTTCCTTCGCGGCGACCGCGGGCTGACCTATTCCGCGGCCTTGCCGGAAGGGAGCCGGATCGTCGCCGGACGCTGGTGGCCTTCGGACTATTCCGGCCCGCCACTCGTCTCGCTCGACGTCGAGGCGGCCAGGGCGGTCGGGCTCGGGGTGGGCGACCCGATCGCCGTCTCCATCCTCGGGCGCGAGATCGAGGCTCGGATCGCTTCGCTTCGCGAGATCGACTGGGACTCGATGGGCTTCAATTTCGTCATCGTCTTCGCGCCGGGGACCCTCGAGAGCGCTCCGCACAGCTTCATGGCGACGATCTCGATGCCCGAGGCACAGGAGCGCCCGTTCGCCCGGGCCGTGTCGAGCGCCTTTCCGAGCGTCTCGGCGATCCGGGTCAAGGAAGTGGTCGAGACCGTGTCGGCCATGCTCTCCCAGCTCGCGGTGGCGGTCCGGGCCGCCGCTTCGGTCGCGATCCTCGCCGGGATCGCGGTGCTGGTCGGAGCGCTCGCCGCGAGCCGCCGCGCCCGCACCTACGACAGCGTCATCCTCAAGATGCTCGGAGCGACCCGCGGTCGGATCCTGGCCGCGCAGGCCGCGGAATTCGCCGCTCTGGCGCTCGTCGTCAGCCTTGTGGCGCTCGGCCTCGGCTCGGCTGCGGGCTGGTGGGTGGTGGTGAAGATATTCGAGCTGGACTGGGCGCCCGACTGGGGCACGGTCGGGGCAACTCTCGCGCTGGGGGCGGTGGTGACGCTCGTGCTTGGGCTGGCGGGCGCGCTGCCGGCCTTGGCGGCGAGGCCGGCGAGAGCACTTCGGACGCTCTGATTCGTCATCCCGGACTTGATCCGGGATCCATGAACACCGACCTCGCAAGACGAGCACATCCGTGTTCATGGATCCCGGCCTTCGCCGGGATGACGAGGAGGATGGATGATCGACCTCTACACCGCCGCCACCCCCAACGGCTGGAAGGTCTCCATCCTGCTCGAGGAGCTGGGCCTGCCTTATCAGGTTCATGTCCTCGACCTCAGCTCGGGCGCGCAGAAGCAGCCCTGGTTCACCGCGATCAATCCCAACGGCCGGATCCCCGCCATCGTCGACCGCGACGAGGGCGATTTCGCGGTCTTCGAATCCGGTGCGATCATGGTCTATTTGGCCGAGAAGGCCGGCCGGCTGATCCCGTCCGACCCGAAGGGCCGAAGCCTCGTCATGCAGTGGCTGATGTTCCAGATGGGCGGGGTTGGGCCGATGATGGCCCAGGCCAACGTCTTCACCCGCTATTTCCCCGAGCGATTGCCCGGCGTCATCGACCGCTACCGGCGCGAGAGCCGGAGGCTTTTGGAGGTGCTGGACGGGCATCTGGCGAGCCATGAGTGGCTGGCGGGCGATTATTCGATCGCCGACGTCGCCAACTGGTCGTGGGCGCATACCCACGAATGGCCGGGCGTTTCGGTCGAGGGGCTCGACCATCTCCAGCGCTGGATGGCGGCGATCGAGGAGCGGCCGGCGGTCCGCAAGGGCGTCACGATCCCGCCGCGCCCGGATCCGGAAAAAGTGGTGGAGTCGGCAAGGTCGATCCTGGCTTGAGGCCGTCATTGCGAGGAGCGGAGCGACGAAGCAATCCAGCTTCCGGAGCCTGAGCCTGTGGATTGCTTCGCTTCGCTCGCAATGACGGGTGGCGGGTCTCCCCGAGGTCCCGGCTTCCGCCGGGACGACGGTTTATCGCTTCGCCTCGCACCTCTCGTAATCGGGCTCGCGGCCCTGCTTTCGGGCCTTGCGCTCCTCCTTGCCCAGGCACTCTTCCTGGCGGCGGATCTGGCGGCCCCTTTTCTGGTCGGCTTCGGCCTGGGTGGTGACGACCGCGTCGACCCCCGCCGAAGCCACCTTCACCGGCAGCGTGGCGACGTCGAGCGCGGTCTTGGCGATGCAGCCCGGAAGGAGCAGGGCGGCGAGCGGGACGAGGAGCAGGCGCATGGGCGGACCCTAAGCTGGCATTTCGGGCCGGCCTAGGATGAAAGCGATGATCGGCGGCTTAACGAGGTTCAACCGTCATCCCGGCGAAAGCCGGGACCTGAGGACGAGAAGTCCCGGCGGGTCTCGCCGAGGTCCCGGCTTTCGCGGGGATGACGGATTCATCTAGCCCTCACCCCCTCTTGCGCAAGGTCGGCGAGTCGAGGTCCAGCTCGTCGAACCGGATCACCTCGACGTCGGGCCTGACGGCGCGCAGCTTGTCGATGAACTTCGCCGAATCTCCGACGATCACCAATGTCGCCCGGTCGGCCCCGACCAGCCTTGCCGCCGCGGCCGACGCGCCTTCCGGAGTCACCCCCTCCATGTTCGAGACGAATCGTGCGACTTCCGACGGCTCCATGCCCTGCTGGAGCAGATTGGCGAGCATCCCGCCCAGACCGCCGCTGGTCTCCGCCTGGCGGTTGAAGGCGCCGGTGATGAAGGCGATCCGGTTCGCCACCTCCTGCTTCTCGAGCGGCTGCCGGCCGAGCCGGTCCAGCTCGTCGAGGAAGACCTTGGCGACCTCGGCCGCGGTCTCGTTCTTGGTCTGGCCGCTCGCCGTGATGAGGCCCGCGTCGAGCCTCGCCGGCATCCCGCTATAGGCGCCGTAGGACAGCGCCCGCTTGGTCCGCACTTCCTGGAACAGCCGCCCGCTCGATCCGCCGCCGAGCACCGCGTTGGCCGCGTTCGCCTGGTAGTAGAGCGGATCGCCCCGGCTGATCCCGCGGACTGCGGCGAGAACCGCGGCCTGGCCCGCGCCGGGCAGGTCGACGACGACGGTGCGGACCTTCTGCGGCTGCCCGGCGCGCCCGGCCGGCGGAGCCGGGGCCGGCCCCTCGCCCTTCCATCCGCCGAGCAGCGACCGAGCGAGTGCGTCGGCGCGGGCCGAGTCGATCCCGCCGGAAATGACGAGTGCGCTGTTGGCGGGATGCCACCATTTGCGGTGCTGCTGGACGAAATCCTCGCGGCTCAGCGAGGCGAGCGACCCGGGAGTGCCGTTGCCCAGGGTCGCGTAGGGCGCGGAGCCGTAGACCAGCGGCAAGGCCACCATCGAGGCGAGCTGGCCCGGGTTTCGGAGCGCGATGGAGAGCGAGTCGATCGATTGCTTGCGCTGAAGCTCGAGCTCCCCGGCCGGGAAGGTGGCGTTCTGCGCGATGTCGGCGAGGACCCGTCCCGCCGCCTCGAGATTGGCGACCGGGGCGGTGATCGAAAGGAAGGAGCCGTCGGGCCCCGCGCCGCTGTTCAGGGTCGCCCCCAGGGCTTCAAGCTCCGCCGAGATCCGCTCGGCGCTCCGGCTCGCAGTGCCCCTGGTCGCGAGCTCGGCCGCCAGGGTCGCCAGGCCCGCCTTTCCCCTCGGGTCCGTCGAGGCTCCGCCCTTCACCACCAGGGTCATCGTCGCGAGCGGCACCTGGCCGCTTCGGGCGGTGACCACCGCGAGGCCGTTCGAAAGCTTCGTCTCAGAGATCGCCGGCGGAGCGGCCCGGACCGAAGGCCCCGGCGCCGGCGGAGCCTCGCGCTCGCTCTCGGCCGCCGGTTCGTTGGGCGGCCGGGTCGCCGGCGGCGCCGACTTGAAGCGGGGCATCGGCGCCGGATTGGCCCAATTGTCCGCCTGGCCCGCCGGCCTGGCGCTTTCGTTGAGGTAGCGAAGGTCGACCCTCGACTGGGGAGTCAGATAGGTCCGGGCCACGCGCTGGACGTCGGCCGCGGTGACTTTCTGATAGCCGGCGATCAATTTGTCCCACTGCCTCGGGTCGCCCGAGCGGACCAGCACCTCGCCGAGGCCGGAGGCCCGGCCGCTGAACGTCTCGCGCTGTCGAAGCGCCTGGGCGAGGAGCTCGTTCTTCGCCTCGGCAAGCTCGGCCGCGGTGACCGGCTGGCTCCGCACCCGCTCGATCTCGGCGGCCAGCGCCGCTTCCGCCTCCTCGACCGTCCGGCCGCCGGCCAGGATCACGTTCGGCGCCCAATAGCCTTCCTCCTCGAAGTTCGCGAGCTGGGCGCCGGCCTCGGTCGCGATCCTCTTCTCGCGGACCAGGCTCTTGTGGAGCCGGGAGCTCTCGCCGGTGGTCAGGATCCCGTCGAGCACCTCGATCGCCGCCATGTCGCGATGAGTCATTCCGGGGATCTTCCACACCGAACCGACCACCGGCAGTGGCACGTTGGGCGCATACATGGTCGCGGTGCGAGGCGCCGTCCTGGGCTTGTCGCGGACGGCGATGGCGAGCGGCATCTTGCCGGCGCGGGCCGGGATCGGCCCGAGATATTGGTCGACCCAGCCGTCCAGCTGCTTCTGGTCGAAATTGCCCGAGACGATGAGGGTCGCCGTGTCCGGCCCGTAATAGGCTTCGTGGAAGGCGCGGGCGTCCTCTACGGTGGCGGCGTCGAGCTGCTCGATGCTTCCGATCGTCGAGCGGCGGTGGGGCGAGATGTCGAAGGCGTTGTCGGTGACCAGCAGCCGGAGCCGGCCGTAGGGCGGGGTCAGAACGCCCTGGCGATACTCCTCCTTGACGACGTTGCGCTCGGTCTCGAACACCTGCGGGTCGATGACCGGCCGGGCCATCCGCTCGGCATGGGTCCAAAGCATCGTCTCGAGATAGCGCGCCGGAACGCTCTCGTAATAATTGGTGCGGTCCGTCGACGTGCTTGCGTTCCGGTCGCCGCCGACGTCCTCCACCAGGCGGTTGATCATGTTGTAGGGCATGTTGCGGGTCTTGCGCGACAGGATGTGCTCGAACAGATGGGCGAAGCCGGAGCGCCCTTCGGGATCGTGCTTGGAGCCGACCTCGTACCAGACCGAAACCGAGACGTTGGCGGTGCTCGAGTCGCGCATCGAGATGACCCGAAGGCCGTTGGCCAGCCGCCGCTCCTTGAACTGCAGGGGCGGGACCTCGATCCGGCCCGCCGCCGGAGCCGCCGGAGCCGCCGGAGCCGCCGACCGGGCGGTTTGCGCCCCGACCAGCCCAGCCGCCGCCGCAGCCGTCATCGCGAGCAAGGCCGCCTTAGTCGCCGTCGTGAAGCTCATCGCCCTGTCCCCTTGGAAATCCATTTGGAACAGGGGGATAGTTTGCCGGGGCCGGCGGCGCCAGTGGGCTTTCGCTGCAGGCTTTGCTTGTTTGGCCGGCGGGCCGGGGTGGGCAGGGTGACGAAAGTATCGGCAGCGCAGCCAGGCTGTATCGACTCAGCGGTTTCGCCCTCCTCGCCCTCTCCCGTCCTTACGGGAGAGGAGGGGCCCATCCGCGCAGCGGATGGGAGGTGAGGGTCTTGCAGAGTCCGCGGTACAGACCCTCACCTCCCAAGCCTTCGGCTTGGGCCCCTCCTCTCCCGCGAATTGCGGGAGAGGGGTCGTCCGGTCCGATCAGGCATTACGCCCGCGCCGCGATGTGGAGATAGTTGGAGTTGAAGCCCGACGCGGTTTCGAGGCGCTCATAATCGAGAATCGCCAGTAGGCCCGCCTTGAAGCTGATCAGCCCTTCGGAGCGCATTCGCTGGAGGACCCGGTTGACGTGGACGGGGGTGAGTCCGAGCGCGTCGCCGAGCTCCTCCTGGGTCAGCGGAAGCTCGAATCGATGGCCGTCGGTCAGCCCGATATTCTTCATCCTGACGTAGAGCTCGCACATCAGGTGGCCGATCGCCTCGAACGCGTCGCGCCGGCCGACATTGACGATCCAGGAGCGAAGCACCGCCTCGTCGACGAGGGTGGCCCACCAGAAGGCTTTGGCGAGTCCCGGCCGCTCGGTCAGGGCATCCATCTCCGAGCGGGGAATGTAAGCGACCTTCGCCCGGGTGAGAGTGATGATGCTGTGGTCCATTTCACCCAGGATGGTGACGTGAAGGTCGCAGAAATCGCCCGGGATGAGGAAGGCGGTGATCTGCCGGGCCCCGTCGGGGAGCAATTTGTAGCGCGCTGCCCAGCCTTCGACCATCAGGTGGACGTGGTTGGGACGCTCGCCCTCGCGGATGACGCTTCGCCGGGCGCCCATCTCTCGCGGATCCTCATAAAGGGTGGCGAGAGCGGCGCGATCGCCTTCGCCGAGGCTGCAAACTTTTTCGAGCTTGGCGATGAGGGGCCCGGCGTCGTGGCTTTGAGGTCCTTTGGCATCGATGGCGGGTACGGGCATGTGACCCTTGCTACACAGGTTGGTGAACGGAAACCAGCCGACGAGTGCAATTAACTTAACATAAGTCAAATATTAGGTGCCTATCCTCGGTAAGATACAATCGGCCGATCATGGGCTAAGTCGAGTCATCACCGGCCTGAAACGGGCGTCGGTGACTGAGAGACCCGACACGCTCCCGCCCCCCCCACCCGCGGAGAGCGAATATGACGTTGCCACTCACCCTTCAGCGCGTCGTTCGACGGCTCGAAACCCGGGTACGGCTGGATGCGGACGATCGTGCCGCCATTCACGCGCTTCCCGTACAGAATCGAACGATGGACCCCGCCGCATACATGGTGCGCGAAGGCGAGACGGTGGAACAATGCATCCTCCTCCTCAGCGGCTTCGCCTACCGCCACAAGATCACCGGCGACGGCCAGCGCCAGATCATCGCCATCCACATGCCCGGCGAGTTTCTCGACCTTCAGAACAGCCTGCTCGGAATGGCCGACCATAATGTCCAGGCCCTCACCCGATGCGAGGTCGCGACGGTGCCGGTGGCGGCCTTGCGCAAGCTCTATGACGAGCGCCCACGGGTCGGCCAGGCGATGTGGATGGACACTTTGGTCGACGCCGCAATCTTCCGCGAATGGATCGTCAATGTCGGTCGCCGCGATTCGATCAGCCGCCTTTCGCACCTGCTGTGCGAGATCGCCCTCCGCCTCGAGGAAGCCGGCCTGGCCGTCGACCACCGCTACGAGCTTCCGATGACCCAGGAGCAGCTCGCCGACTGCACCGGCCTCACCCCGGTCCACGTCAACCGAGTGCTCAAGGAGCTCGGCCGAATGGGTCTGATAAACCGCGACAAGCGCTCGGTCGAGATCATCGAGTGGGACCGGCTTCAGCATATCGGCGACTTCAACAGCCGCTACCTTCATTTCGAAGCCGGCGGCCCCACCAACCTTCAGTCGGCGCGCTGACTCGGCTGGACCCCGTCATCCCGGCGAAAGCCGGGACCTCGGCCCGGAAAGGGCGCCGGCGGCCATCACCCGCTGGGGCCCCGGCTTTCGCCGGGGCGACGGGACTACGCCTCTCGCCGCCCGCAAACATCGGGAAACGCGGATAAAATCCCGAACTTAATCTGTTTAAAGGACGCTCGATTTAACTCGCGCTTATTCAGCTCTACAAAGGGGGGCACCCGCGCCAAACCGGTGGCGGCAATGCTCGTATGCGCAAGGAACAAGCGTGCCGGATATGCATCCGACATTCGATAGGATGGTGCGGCGTCTCGAGCGGCGATCGCCGCTGCCCGAGGAGGACCGGCAGGCGCTTCTCACCCTTCCGCACAGCGTCAGGAAGCTCGCTGCCGGCGCCCACATCATCCGCGACGGCGATCCGGCCGAACTTTGCAGCCTCCTCCTCTCCGGCTTCGCCTATCGCTACAAGATCACCGGCGAGGGCGGGCGGCAGATCATCTCCTTCCACGTCGCGGCCGAATTCCTCGATCTCCAGAACAGCTTCCTGGGGGTCGCCGATCACAGCGTGCAGATGCTGACGGAGGCGGAGATCGCCCTTATCCCCTCGGCGGTGATGCAGGAGATGGCTCTGACCCGCCCGGCTCTGGCAAGGGCGCTTTGGATCGATACCCTGATCGACGCTTCGATCTTCCGCGAATGGGTGGTCAATGTCGGCCGCCGCGACAGCCGAGCCCGGGTCGCTCACCTGCTCTGCGAATTCTCGCTTCGGCTCGAGGCCGCGGGCCTCGCGACCAACCACCATTACCAGCTGCCGATGACCCAGGAGCAGCTCGCCGACGCGGTCGGGCTGACTTCGGTCCACGTCAACCGGGTTCTCAAGCAGCTCGGCGAGGAAGGGCTGATCCAGCGGGACCGCCGCTCGATCACGATCGTCGACTGGAACCGCATGCGCCAGGCCGGCGATTTCAACGAGCGCTACCTGCACCACGACGCCATGGACCGAGCCGCCTGATCGTCGCCCCGGCCCCTCCCGTCATCCCGGCGAAAGCCGGGACCTCGGGGAGACCCGCCGAGACTTCTCCGGCCTGAGGTCCCGGCTTCCGCCGGGATGACGATCAGGCCCTTGCAACCCTAACCCATGTGGTTGCGGCTCCGCACCGAACGGGCGAAATTCGGCGCGCTGTAGAGTACCACCCCGAGTCGGGGGAACGGTCGAAATGTCCCGCCAGGATCGAATCAGCCACCATGTCGGCCGCGCGTTCGAGGAACTCGACCGCGCCCGGAGCGCCTCTTCGCCCGAGGCGGCGATCGCCCATCTCGCGCTGTCCGAGCTTCATCTCGGACGAATGAAGGAATTGAGCGAGCCCGTCGAAATGCCGGCGCTCCGGCTCGTAGATTGAAGACGAGACTCCGTCATTGCGAGGAGCGAAGCGACGAAGCAATCCAGCGGCCTGGAAGCTGCCGGAAGCGCTTCGCCTCCGCTTCCGACGATGAACAGCGCCTTGGAGAAACCTAAGTTAATCAAGATTTTAGGGTGAGATTGATCAAGGTCAAGGACTCCAGGACCGGCGTGGATCAGGATGCGCCATGGACGACGAGATCAGCTACCATTCGGGCCGCGCCCTGGCGGAGCTTGATCAGGCGCGTCGCTGCCCCGACGCCCACGCCGCCCGCTGCCACCTCGAGCTCGCCGAGCGGCATCTCGACCGGATGCGCACCCTCGCCCGCGCCGCCGCAGCCACGGACCCCGCGCCCCCGGGCTTGGCCTAGGCTTGCCTCCCCATCGCCAGATGGGGAGGGGGACCATGCGAAGCATGGTGGAGGGGTGATCGGGAGCCGTCCGCAAAGGTTCGAACGCGATCCGCCATTTACCCCTCCACCACCTTCGGTGGTCCCCCTCCCCATGCTCCGCATGGGGAGGCAAGAGCACTTGCCCCACCGCCGGGCTTAAGTCAGGAATGCCCGGAAACGGAGGACCAACGATGCGCCAGATCCTGATCGCCGCCCTCGCCGCATCCTCCCTCGGGAGCTGCTCGGCCGATTCCGGCAAGCCCGTCCCCGGTCCTGCCGCAAACGCCCGCTATTCCTTCTGGCGCCCGGCGCCGGTGGTCGAGGCTCCGGACCCCAACAAGGTCGTCCAGGACGCCCCGGCCGAGGCCTGGCGGCCGGTCGACCCCTCCGACCTTCTGGTCGTCGACCTGAAGGAAGGCGGGCGGGTCGTCATCGAGCTCGCTCCCGAATTCGCGCCCGTCCACGTCGCCAACGTCCGCGCCTTCGCCAAAGCGCGCTGGTGGGACAACGCGTCCATCTACCGGGTCCAGGACAATTACGTCTCCCAATGGGGCAATGGCGATTCCAAGACCGAGCTTCCGGCAGGAGTGGTCCGCCAGCCGCCGCACGAATATCACCGCCCGCTCGCCGGCCTGGACGTGCGGCCGCTCGGCTTTCCCGACAGCTATGCGCCGATGGTCGGGCATTCGAACGGCTGGCCGGTCGCCTACGATCCGGAGGAGGGGCGGGCCTGGCTCACCCATTGCTACGGCTATGTCGGGGTCGGCCGCGACCTGGCGCCCGATACGGGCACCGGCGGCGAGCTCTACGCCGTGATCGGACATTCGCCTCGTCACCTCGATCTCAACATCGCGGTCATCGGCCGGGTCGTCGAAGGCATGGCGCTGCTCTCCGCCCGCCCGCGCGGAACCGAGGCGCTTGGCTTCTACAAGGAGCCTGCCCAGAATATCGGGATCGCCCGGGCCCGGCTCGCGGCCGAAATGCCGGCGGCGGAACGGCCGGCCTATCAGGCGATGCGCTCCGACAGCATGGCCTTCAGCCAATATGTCACCGGCCGGGCCAATCGCGGCGGCGAGTTCTTCCAGCGTCCGGCCGGCGGGGTGGACATCTGCAACGCCCAGGTCCCGGTGCGCAAGGCGACGCCCTGAACGGATCGTCATTGCGAGGAGCGAAGCGACGAAGCAACCCAGTGCGGCCTCGGAGTCGTGGATTGCTTCGCTTCGCTCGCAATGACGGGGTCATCCCGGTGAAAGCCGGGACCTCGGGGAG
>DASVSP010000114.1:0-22397 GCA_036388065.1 Allosphingosinicella sp. | reverse complement strand
CGCGAGCGGAGGAACTGCTCGTAGCTCTCGCGCTGAACCTCGATGAGGTTCGGCATTTCGGAGACTTCGTGGATGTTGCCGAAGATCTTGCGGATGCGCTTGGATGCCATCGAGCGGTTTTCGCTGGCCCGGGCCGTCTTGGTCGCCATGGAGATGTGTCTCGCCTTCCTGTGCCCCGGCGGATGGCCGGGATCTCGTCGTCGTCCCGGGCCTCGCCCGGGATCCATTCCGAGCCCGCCCACCTCGCCGAGCGAGGGCGTCAGCCCGATGCGGAACGCAGAAGACGCAAAAAGCCGCGAGTCCCCGTGCCTGGGACCGCAGCTTCAGCGTCTTGAAAACCCCTTGTCGATCAATGCTTTGAACGCGCTGCGCGACGGCACGTCCTGTTCCGATACGATGGGGTGTGGGGGCTATGTAGGATTGTGGGGGGTTGGGGTCAAGGGGGAGGCCAATCACCTCCGGCCTCATCGAGAAGAAAACCCTTCCCATGTTGTAGCCGGCCTTCCGTGCTGCGAATCAACTGGAATGCGGATCTGGATCGGCCGGCGGGAACCCAAAGGGCCTAACTCAAGGATTTTGCATAATCTTTCGGCAATGATAGTGGGCAGCGAATGGACGACTGCCCCCGATTGGACTCCGGCGACGAGAACGATGGCGCCGCTGCACAAAGCGCCTCGAACCAGGCGCATCTCCTCGAGCTCCGTGCCGCCGTCCAGCGCGGTCTCGACGACATCAAGGCGGGCCGGGTCGCCGACGTCGAGGAGGCGTTCGGTCGGATCGAGGCCATGCTCGACGAGCTGGAAGCGGCCAAGCGCGCCTAATGCTCCGAGTGGCTTCCAGGCCGCTTCCGATCGCCACAATTGCGACAATGAAGTCGCCGCCGCGACATCGTGCCGACTCGAGTTCCCCGTAAATTTCCTTGCAACGGCGCCGGGCAAGAGCCCCGCCCGAAGCGAGGAAAGGAATTCGAGATGGCGTGGATCGCGGTGCTTGGCCTGATGATCGGGACCATGGTGACGCTCCAGGCCTTCTGCGCCGAGCTCAGCTGGCGCCGCTTCGAGCCCCGCGAGCGCTGAGGAGAACCGAGCCATGCCACCGATCGCCTTCCTCGCCCTCGTCACGATGGCGATGCTTCTTCTCGCAGCGCTTCGACTGGAGCTGAACTTCCGCCGCGCCGACGAAGCGGGCTCGGACGCCGGCGCCGGGCGCGGCAAACCCGAGCCTCCCCGCCGCCGGCCCGAGCTTCGAGCCCCGCCGGCCGGAGGCTATTGGCAGGCGCCCTATTCGCGCGCCGCCTGAGGTCGAGGTCCGATCGCCGCCCCCTTCCCGTCATCCCGGCGAAGGCCGGGATCCATGAACACGGACGCCCGGGGTCATCTGGCTAGGCCCGCGTTCGTGGAACCCGGATCACGTCCGGGATGACGATGTCTCGGCCCGGAGCCGCCGCGTCTACGCCCGGCGCGCGGGCTTGGCCTTGTAGCGTTTCTGCGGGGGAGGCCCGGCCTTTCGGTTCTCGCGGGCGGAGTCGCGGGGCTTGCCCTCGACCGGCTCGATCCGGACTCCGCCCTCGCCGTCCTCGTCGGTCGCCGTCCGCTTCACCGCCGCCATGAAGCGGCTCGCGGCGGCCCGAGGCACCTCGAACATCGTCTCGCCGGCGGCGATCCTGATGGCTCCGATCTCGGACTTGGTGATGTGGCCGCGGCGGCAGAGCAGGGGCAGCAGCCAGCGCGGATCGGCATTGTGGCGGCGGCCGATGTCCATCCGGAACCAGATTGTATCCTCGAAGCCGGCGCGAGGCCCCTGGGGAGGCCGAACGTCGCCGGGCGCTCCGGAATCGACCATCTCCTCGGGCGCCGGCATCCGCGCGCGGTGGGCCCGAACCAGGGCCGCCGCGATGTCCTCGGGCGGCTTGGCCTCCATCAGCCGGCGGGCGAGGTCGCGGTCCTCGTCCTCGATCTCGGCGGGCTCGAGCAGGGCGGCGAGCAGCCGGTCGTGGTCGCTCCGGCGGATGTCCTCCGGGGTCGGCGGCTTGATCCACTCGACCTCGATCCGGGCGCCTCGAAGCACCATCTCGACCCGCTTGCGCCTCGGATAGGGGACGACCAGGACCGCAATCCCCTTCTTACCCGCCCGGCCGGTCCGGCCCGAGCGGTGCTGGAGAGTCTCAGCGTCCCTTGGAAGCTCGACATGGACGACGAGGCTGAGGTTGGGCAGGTCGATTCCGCGCGCCGCGACGTCGGTCGCGACCAGAACCCTCGCCCGTCCGTCGCGAAGCGCCTGGAGGGCCTGGTTGCGCTCGTTCTGGCTGTGCTCGCCCGACAGCGCGACGGCGCTGAACCCGCGCTCGACCAGCGAGCTGTGGAGCCGCCGAACGTTCTCGCGCGTGGCGCAGAACAGAAGCGCGCTTTCCGCCTCGTGGAGCCTGAGCAGGTTGACCACCGAATGCTCGATGTCGGCGGGCGCCACCGTCATCGCCTGATAGGCGATGTCGCCATGGCCGCGCTCCTCGCCCACGGTCGAGATCCGGAGCGCGTCCTTCTGGTAGCGCTTCGCAAGAGCCACGATCGGCCTCGGCATGGTCGCGGAGAAGAGCAGCGTGCGCCGGCCCTGCGGAGTCGCGTCGAGTATCTCCTCGAGATCCTCGCGAAAGCCCATGTCGAGCATCTCGTCCGCCTCGTCGAGGACGACGGCGCGGAGCTTCGACAGATCGAGCGCGCCCCGCTCCAGATGGTCGCGAAGCCGCCCCGGAGTGCCGACCACGATATGACTGCCGTGCTGGAGGGAGCGGCGCTCCTTGGAAGCGTCCATCCCGCCGACGCAGGTCGCGATCCGAGCCCCGGCCGGGGCGTAGAGCCAGGCGAGCTCTCGGCTCACCTGAAGCGCAAGCTCGCGGGTCGGAGCGATGATCAGGGCCAGCGGCTCTCGTGCGAACCCGGCGCCGCCGTCGTCGCCGAGGAGCTGGGGCGCCATGGCGAGTCCGAAGGCCACCGTCTTGCCCGACCCGGTCTGGGCCGACACGACGAGGTCCCGCCCCTCGGCCTCGGGCTCGAGCACGGCCGCCTGGACCGGAGTGGGCGTGGCATAGCCGCGCTCGGAGAGCGCCCCGGCGAGGCGCGAAGGAAGGTTCTGGAAAGGCATTGGGGCCATGTGGGAGGTAAAGGCGGCGGGGGCAAGGCGTGCCCGGGCAAACTCCATTCCCGCTTTCGAGCGACAGGCGCGCTGCTCCGCCGACACAATTGACACACATATCCCGCCTTCGCGGCATCCGGCCGTGACTTTCGGGGCTCAGATCGGCCTTCATCCGCTGGAGAAGTCCGATGAAGTCCATGATCGCCGGTTTCCTGACCACCGCCCTGCTGCTGGCGCTCCACGTCGCCCCGCCGCCGGAGGCGCTTCAGGCCTATGCAAGCCCCACCGACCAGGCCTTCGCCGAGCGTCACGAGCACGAGTCCAAGGAAGATATCCGCGCCGAGCTCGGCCTCGACCACTAAAGAGTCGTGGCCCCCCGGCGACATGCCGAATTTCGCGTTTCGCCGCGGCGTTTTCGGCTCCGCGGGGGCTTGACTGCCCTCGCGGCCGACATCAAGGTTCGGGCAGTTCAGGAGAAAAATCACATGCGTTTCAATTCCTTCCTCGCGGCGGTCGCGGCTGCAGCCATGGCCGCCGCACCGGTCGTCGCCGCGCCGAAGCGCGCGGCCACGACCGAGGTGGCCCCCCAGTCCGAGACGGTCGAGGGCGAGCAGCTCAGGCGCGGCTTCCTTCTGCCGCTGGCGATCATCATCGCGATCATCATCGGCGTGCTGCTGCTGACGGACGACGACGAAGACGTGCAGATCAGCCCGTAAGCCTCCCCGTCCCTCGCCATGCTTTCGCGGCCGCGGCCCTGCCCGCGGCCGTTTCGGCGTCTGCCCAGCCCCAGTCCGGCGAGGCCGAGTTCCGAGCCCTCTACAAGGAGCCGGTGGAAACCGACACCACCCCCTCCGCGGGGCGCTGCACCTCGCCGCGGAGAGGATGGCGGCACGCCTGAGGGCGGTCGGCGTCCCGGACTCCGGCCTTCACCTGGCCGTCCAGCCTTCCCACCCCAGGGATGGCAATCTCGTCGCGATCCTGCCGGGCTCGGACCCGACTTCGAAGGCGATCCTTCTCCTCGCCCATAGCGACGTGGCCGAGGCCAATCGCGACGACTGGGCGCGGGACCCGTTCACCCTCGCCGAGGAAAAGGGCTTCTTCTACGCGCGCGGCGCCTCGAAGGACAAAGCCCAGGCCGCGATCCGGATCGACACTCTGGCACGCTTCAAGCGCGGCGGTTTCCGGCCCTCCGCCACCGCTGATCCGGCCAGGCGACGCCTCCTTGAATCATTCAACCGATGGGTTGACTAACCTTTCGTCGCCGTGCTTATACAACCAAATGGTTGAACAACATCCCCATCGGCTCGACACGGTCTTTCATGCTCTGGGCGACTCCACCCGCCGGAGCATGCTCAGGGAGCTCGCGATCGGCGAGCGGACCGTCGGTCAGCTTGCCAGGCCGTTCGCGATTTCCCTGGCCGCGGCATCCAAGCACGTGAAGGCGCTGGAGACTGCCGGACTGCTGCGGCGCGAGGTGCGCGGGCGGACGCACATCTGCCGCCTCGAGGCGCGGCCGATGGAGGACGCGCACGACTGGCTCGGCTCGTACGAACGGTTTTGGAACACGCGCCTCGACACCCTCGAACGTCTTCTTCGCGAGGAGGACGCTGTACTCGGCAAGAAAATCCATGGAGATGACCGATGACGAAAACTGCCGCGAACCAGGGCTTCGGAACGATGCCTGCGCCGAACACGCTTCGGATCGAGCGGATCCTGCCAGGACCCATCGAGCGCGTCTGGTCCTACCTCACCGACGGCGAACTTCGCCGCAGGTGGTTCGCGGCCGGCGAGATGCCGATGGAGGTCGGCGCTCCGGTAGAGCTCGTCTGGCGCAACGACGAGCTCACCGACCCGCCCGGCCTGCGCCCGGAAGGGGCTTCCGGAGAGAGCCGGATGCAGAGCAGGGTCAGCGAACTCGATCCCCCGCGGAAGCTTGCGATCACCTGGGGTGACAGCGGATCGGTGTCCTTCGAACTGGAGACCCTGGGCAGCGACGTGCGCCTGACGCTCGTGCACAGCGGGGTGCCCGACCGGGCGCGCCTGCTCTCGTTCGGTCCGGGATGGCACACCCATCTCGACATCCTGGCCGCCCTCCTCTCCGGCACTCGGCCCCGACCCTTCTGGGACGAGGTGCGCCGCCTGAGGGACGAATACGACCGGCGCATCCCGGCATGAACGAGGCCGAAGGAGAACAGCCGTGCGCTAGCCGATCGCCGGCTTCGAGACCTCGCTGGACGGCATCCCCGCTCCGCGCCGCGTGCCCGGAACGCCGCAGCAACCGCGGAAATCCAAATGCGGAGAAACCCGTGAATTGGGAATCGAGCGCCGGGCCGCTTCGGCCGGGCCAACGGTCCGAGCGCCGCGGCACCGGTCCGGCCATCCGTATCGCCGCCTGCCTCGTCGCGGCGCTCGTTGCAATCGCCGGCACCGGTGCGATCGCCCCGTCGCCGAGCTCCGCGCGAGCGCCGGTGACTCCGCTCTCGCCGATGCCCTCCGAACTCGAAGCGCGCTTCGCGCTGAGCGCGCTGCCGATGAAACTGAGAGGCGGGGCGTCCGTCTACCTCCTCGACCCGAAGAGCGGCTACCGTCGCGCCCGCGCGGGAACGAGCGGCATCGAATGCCTGGTCCAACGAACGGCCTGGGAAATGGCGGAGTATCGGGACGACGTCTACTACGCCCTGTGCTACGATTCGGCGGGCTCAGGCACCTATCTGAAGGTGATCAGGGAGGCCGCGCGAATGCGGGCGGAGGGGGTGGACGCCCGCGATCTCAGGTCGCGCGTGCTGGCCCGATATGCCCGCGGCACCTACCGCGCGCCCGCAAGGGCGGGGCTGTCCTACATGGTCGCGCCGATCATGCGCACCGTCGGGCCGCCCGACATGAAGATCCGGACGATGTCGATGCCGCACCTGATGTTCTACGCGCCGGGCGTGACGAACGCGGACATCGCCGCGGCGCCGGACTTCGCCGACCCGGCCAGCCTGATGAACCCGTTCATCGACAGGCAGGGCAACCCCGAGCAGAGCTACATGATCCAGATGGTGGGGAAGGCCGAGAAGGACCGGATCATGGCCGAGGAGGCAAGCCTGGTGAACGCCCTGTGCACCTATCGGGACATCCTTTGTCTGCACGACATTCGGCACTGAAGGCGAGCGATCCGCGACCGTCGCCGCGAGGGAGGCTCCTGCCCTGCCGTCCGACTCAGGCGCCCCGGTCCGGCGACGGTCCGAGTGCGGGTGATAGTCCGTATCGAAATTCACGCCGCCCATTGACCCTGTCCCGTCCTTCGCGCGAGACGGGCTCGTGCGGTTCACGCTATCTTGGATGTCGATACAGCCCAGGACCGGATCAGGAGGTCAGACTGGCTGGGGCGGCAGGATTCGAACCTGCGAATGCCGGTACCAAAAACCGGTGCCTTACCACTTGGCGACGCCCCAGCAGGCCGGGGGGCTTATAACGACGGGGAGGTTCGGGGGAACCCCTTCGCTCAGACGTTCGAAATCCGCCGGTGGACGAGGTCGAGATAGTCCTTGCGCAGCTGCCTCGTCAGGTCCCCGACCTCGAAGCTCCACGGGCCGGCTGAGGCGACGGGGGTGACCTCCGCGGCGCTTCCGGTCAGGAAGAATTGCTCGAAGCTCTCGAGCTCCTCCGGCCAGATCGCCCGCTCGATCACCTCGACTCCGCGCCGCCGTGCAAGGTCGATCACCGTCCGGCGGGTGATCCCGTCGAGGAAGCAGTCGGGGGTCGGAGTGTGGAGCGCCCCGTCCCTGACAAAGAAGGCGTTCGCCCCCGTCGCCTCGGCGACCTGGCCGCGCCAGTCGAACATCAACGCGTCGTGATAGCCGTCGGCCTGCGCCTCGTGGCGGGCCAGCGTGCAGATCATGTAGAGCCCGGACGCCTTGGACTGGGTGGGCGCGGTATAGGGCGCGGGCCGGCGCCATTTCGAGATTGCGAGCCGAAGCCCCTTGGCGATCGCCTCCTCGCCGAAATAAGCGGGCCAGGGCCAGACCGCGATCGCGAGGTGGATCTTCGACTTCTGGGCCGACACCCCCATCTGCTCGGAGCCGCGCCAGGCGAGCGGCCGCATATAGGCATCCTCGAGCGCGTTGACCCTCAGCACTTCGCGGCAGGCGTCGTCGATCCGCTCGACTCCGAACGGGATCTCGAAGCCGAGCAGCCGGGCGCTGTTGCAAAGCCGCCGGCTGTGGTCGCTCAGCTTGAAGATCTCGCCCGAATAAGCGCGCTGCCCTTCGAACACCGAGGAAGCGTAGTGGAGCGCGTGGGTGAGGACGTGGACGTTCGCGTCGCGCCACGGCACCAAAGCTCCATCCAGCCAGATGAAGCCGTCGCGGTCGTCGAAGCTGCGCTGGTCCGTCAAGTCGAGGCTCCCTTGAGATGCGCGGCGGGGATAGGACCCGGCGCCCAGAGCGTCAACTTGGCCGAGACGGCGCTCGGTCGGCCCCCTGGCGGGCGAAGCTCGAGATCGAGCAAGGTGCGAGCCGCCGTCGGGGGCGAGGTCCGCAATCGGGCGAAGCGGGCGCGGCCGGCGAGGCGCTGCGCCGAGAGCGCCGGCCGGCCTTCCTCCGGCGCCCCGCTACCGTGCGCTCCCAGCGTAAGTCGGCGCTGGCGTTGTTATGTTGCACCGCAACAAAAGCTTCCCCATATCGTTCTCATGCCGAGCGCCCTCCGTCCGGGGCGCCTTCCGGGGAGTAAGCTTATGCCTGCAATTCGACCGCGCGTTCGCCTTCGGGCCAGCCGCAAGGGGCTAAGCGCCTTCGCAGGTCCTTCCGCCACTCGCGACCGACTCTCGGATCTGGACTGGTCCGGCGACAATCCCGGCAATCTGGGCGCCCGCTATTACGTGCCGGACGGGATCGAAGGGCCTGCGCCGCTGGTCGTCGTTCTCCACGGCTGCACCCAGAACGCCGCGGTCTACGACCACGGCTCGGGCTGGTCCACTCTGGCCGACCGCCATGGCTTCATCCTGCTCTTCCCCGAGCAGAAGCGCGCCAACAACCCGATGCTGTGCTTCAACTGGTTCTCCGCCGAGGACACGAGCCGCGGCCTGGGCGAAGCCGCGTCGATCCGCTCGATGATTGAGTCGATGAAGACGGCGTACGGAGCCGATCCGGATCGGATCTTCGTCACCGGCCTGAGCGCCGGCGGAGCCATGGCTTCGGCGATGCTCGCCACCTATCCGGACGTCTTCGCAGCCGGCGCGATCATCGCCGGAGTCGCCTATGGCTGCGCCGGCGACGTCACTCAGGCGTTCGACTGCATGGGCGGCCGGGCCCCGAGCGACGCCGGCGAGCTTGGAGCGAGCGTGCGACGGGCCTCGGCGCACAAGGGGCCCTGGCCCCGGGTCCAGGTGTGGCAGGGCAGCGCCGACCGGACCGTCGTCGCGAGCAACGCCGATTCGATCGTCCTGCAATGGACCCATCTTCACGCAGTCGGGCCGAACCCGGACCGCAGCGACCGGGTGGAAGGCTATCCCCGCCGGGCGTGGCTGGATTCGAAAGGCGAGCCGCTGGTCGAGCAATATACGATCACCGGAATGGCGCACGGCATTCCCCTCGACGGGAGCGGCGAGGATGCCGTGGGCGAAGCGGGCGCCCATATGCTCGACGTGGGACTGAGCTCGACGGCGCGGATCGCCGAGTTTTTCGGGATCGGCGCGGAGACGGCGCAGCGGCCGAAAGCGGCCCGGCCGGCCGCGACCCGCGCCAGGCCTGCCGACTCGAAGGCGCTGCCGCAGCTTGCACTGGCGAAGGCCAGCGGGCCGAGCGGCCCGAGCGGCCCGCAAAAGATCATCGAGGACGCCCTTCGCAAGGCCGGCCTGATGCGCTGACCGTCATCCCGGCGAAAGCCGGGACCCCAGGACAAGAAGTCTCGGCGGGCCTCCCCGAGGTCCCGCTTTCGCCGGGATGACGGGATTTAAACCAGCCGATCCGCGAGAAGGCGCTGGAGCGGGCGCAGGTCCGTTCCGGGATTGGCTCGAAGGTGGAGGGGCTGGGCCTCGTCGCCGAGCCAGATCCGGACCGTCGAGCGGCTCTCGGCCGATTCGCCCTCCTGGATCGAGAAGTGGCGAACCGCCCGATACGGGTAGGAGCTGGTCTCGATCCGGGCCTCGAGCAGATGCTCGCGCTGGGCGAGCAGGATCCGGCGATCGGTGAACAGGATGGCCCCGGTAGGAGCGACGAAGGCGGCGTGAACCGTCTCCCCGGTCACGAGGTGGGCGGTGAGCTGGGCCGAGTCGGCTTCGGGCGACTGGTCGACGTCGAGGATTCGCATCGCGGCTAGATGGGCCGGCCGGCGCGGCCCGGCAATCCCTCAAGCGAGCCGCAAGCGCTCCCCGCGGGTGCAGTTTGATTGAAATCAAGGAACCCGCAACCGTTGGAGGTTAGAATCCGGCCCCGGAGGCACTGTGAAGCCGGCGATCGACCTGACTTGCGGCGAATGCGGAAGCAATCGCCTCGATATTCCCGCGCAGGCCGACGACGATCGCGCGGTGGTCTGCGAGGAATGCGGCCACGCGCTCGGCACCCTGGCGGAGGTCAAGTCCCGGGTCGCCCGGGCGGTATTGGGAGGCGGTGCGGGTGAGCGCGGGTAAGGCCGTCGCAATGGGAACCCGGCCGCCCGGATCGAGCTTCCGGCACTCACCCGTCCGGCGGCCTTCGGAGGCGCAATGAACGACGACAGGACGGACCGGCGCTCGACCCGCGCGAACCAGCACAGCCGCGAGATAGAGGAAAACCAGGAGGCTCTGCGCAGAAGCATTGCCGAGACCGAGCGTCTGGTAACCGAATCCGAGAACATGCTCAGCCGTCACCGGCGCGAGCGCGACGCGGACGAAGCGCGGTAGCGACTTCCGGCGGGGCGGCGCCCTCGTCATTCGGGCGAAGGCCGAAAATCCATGAAACCGGAAGGGTGACGGGCCCTCGCGGACCGTGTTCATGGATCCCGGATCCAGTCCGGGATGACGCGCTAAAGCTTTTCCAGGCGGGGGCCGCGCAGGCCGGTGAGGATCATCTCTCCGTCCGCGCCGACCCTGAACTCGCCGAAGGCGGCGCCGGCATAGCGTTTCGCCTGGCCTTCCTCGAAGAAGTAGGCGTTGGTCGCGAATTTCGGCCGGCCGTCGCGAACCCGGTAGCGAAGCGCGACTTCCCCGGGCGCGAGCCGGCGCGCTTCGCCCAAGCGCCGGAATCGGCCGACTCCGTTGTGATCGAGAAGGACGACGACATGGCCGTCCGCCCTGGAAGCCGAGGCCGCCGCCGGAAAGGCCTGGCCGGCGACCTCGAAGTTCAGGCGCATGTAATCCCCCTGCATCAGGGAGCGCGGATCGACCGGCGCCAGCCGAAGCAGGACGATCCTCCCCTCGGTCAAGAGCCGCTCGCGCTGATAGATTGCCAGATTGACGAGCGCGAGGATGACGAGCCCCGCAATCAGGATCAGCCCCTTACGCATGGCGGGGCTCCGCGGCTTTGGAAGGCAGGCGCCGGACGATCATATGGGCGGCGAGCAGGCACAGGCCTGTCGCCGCGAGAAGGCCCGATTTGGCGAGCAGCGTCGAGTGCAGGCTGTAATAGAAATGGCCGGCGAAGCCGAACAGGCCGAGCACGCCGACCGCCATCAGAAGCCGGTTTCCGGCGGCAAAACCGAGCAGCAGGACCAGCAGGGCCGAAGCGAGCCCCGGCGCCCCGAGCGAGAAAAGTCCGAGAAGCAGGGCCCCGCCCGCCGCGGCCAACGTGACCGGGCTCGCCGCGGCGTGGCCTTCGCGCTTCGACAGGAAGACCGCGACCGCGACCAGCAACCCCGCGGCCAGGCCCCGCCCGAGAAGCGGACCGTGGACCTCCATCCAGCCGGGGGCCGTCCGGCCGAGGCCGAGCCACTGGGTCGCTCCGACCAGTCGGAACGTCTCCACGAGCAGCAAGGCGAGCACCAGCCCGTAGCCGACCGGCCGCCACAGCCGGCCGCTCCTCGCCCACCGCCCGGGCTCGATCCAGACCCAGACGATCGCCGCGCAGAGCAACGGGGTGGCGATTCCGTGGAGCGACAATTGGACGACGGCCAAAGCGAGCGCCGCCGCCGCGCCGGCGGCGGTGAGGACCCGGTGGAGGAAGTTCGGGACGGCGAGCGCCAGCCCGGCCTCGATCGCCGCGATCGCGAGATAGAATGGGGGGTCGGACGAGGACAGAAATCCGCCGAGTCCGACGATCAGAAGGACCTGCCCGCCGAGGCTGAGCGCAAGCGCGAACTGGTCGGCGAAGTCCTTGCCGCGCCTCGATCGGTACAGGAGCAGTGCTCCGGCGCAGCACGACGCGCCCGCGATCAACGCCGAGCCCGAATCGTCGATCACGAAGTAGAAAGCCGACCCGACGAAGCCGAGCAGGAAGAGCGCCCCGATCCAGCCGGCGATGCCAAGCATCGCCCGGACGTACCAGGGCGATTGCGCCGGTTCCCGAGGCGGCGGCTCGCCGTCCACCAGGCGCTCGGCGGCGAGCCGGTCCCAGATCTCTCGGGCGCTCACGCCGACGCCTCCCGGGCGAGCCTGTTCAGCCAAATCGCTCCACCGGCCGACATTCCGATCACGGCCAGTCCGATGAACAGGAAGCCGGCGCCGCCGTCGATCATCGACTTCGACAGGAAGGCCGCGACGGTGACGATGAGGCTCAGAATCCCGCCCGCGAGGACGAAGAGGTCGAGCCGGACGTAGCGGTACCAGAAGAATGCCAAGCCCATCCAGGCGAGCCATCCGACGACGCCGAGGCCGCCGTCGAAGATCGACCACCAGGCGAGGCCGGTCGCCATCGCTCCGCTGGCGATCGCCGCGAGCCGCGGCGGCCAGGTGTCTCGAAGCCAGGCGATCCCCGAGCGATGCCCCGCCTCCCAGGCCGCGACGGCGAGGCTGTCGAGGGCGAGCAGAGTCCAGAGCAGGGCCTCGCCGCTCCACCCAAGCGAGAAATAGAGCCCCGCTGCGAGATTGAGGAGCGCGATCCAGAGCAGCCACAGCGGGGCGAAACGGCCGGCAATCACCCAGGGAAAGATCAGTAGGGCCCACCAGGCGAACAGCTCCCAGGTGTCGGCGCCGGTCTGGTAGATCTGCCCGGCGAGGGCGAGCAGAGCGCCGACGAGCAGCGCAAGGAAGGTAAGGACCGCCTTGCCGGCCATCGAGTCGAGGTCGAAGCGCCAGCAGGCGAGCAGGGCGGCGGCGATCGCCGCTTCGACCAGTCCGAGCTTGGCCAGCCGGCCCAGGGAGTCCCAGTTGAAGGCGAAGAAGAAGATGACCGCGGCGGCGAGCGCGAGCGTTCCGAGCCAGAGGGTCAGCCGGCCGAGGAAATCGCGCCAGGCGGCGGAATCCGGAACCAGTCCAGCCGCCCGAAGCGCCGACTGCTCATGGCCCGGGGCCACACGCCCGGCCTGAAGCCAATCCAGCACTTCGCCGCGATATCGGCTCATTCGCCCTCCCCGCTCAACCCCGCCCGGGGCTCGATAACAGAGGCGGGGGTCGAGGGCCATTCGTTACGGGCGAGGAATGCCGGCGGGGCAGCTCGCAAAAAAAAGGGGGCACGAAACCGTGCCCCCTCGTCTCGAGTCGCTGTCCGATGGCTTAGCGGCAGCGGACGCTTCCGCGCTGGATCTCGCGGCCGAGCGCGGCCCCGGCGCCGGCGCCGATCAGGGTGCCGAGAAGGCTCGAGCGGCCGTTGTCGATCGCGTTGCCGAGAAGGCCTCCGACGGCACCGCCGATGATGAGGCCCGTGGTCCCGTCGCTCCGGCGGCAATAATAGCGGCCGTCCGACCCGCGATAGATGCGGTCGTTACGGCTCAGCCGCGTCTCGCCATAATAGCTTCCGTCGCGATAGTAGCGGTCGGCATAATAAGCGTTGTTGCCCGGCTCGTAGCGATTGTAGTCGTAGCGGTTGTAGGTCCGCCAGTCGCGGTTCTGGGCGCGCGCGATCTCGCGCTGGCACTCGCGGCGCTCGCGGCGATACTCCCGGCGGTTGTCCGCGTTGCGAAGCTCGCGGCGGCATTCGCGGCGCTCCTGGCGGGTTTCGGGGCCCATCTGGGCGGAAGCCGGCGCTGCGAAAGCGACGGGCATTGCGCAGGCCGCCGTGGCGGCGGCGAGAACGAGGTTACGCATTTTACTCTCCTCAAGGGACGGCCCCGAAAAAGCGGCGGGGCTCGGACGGTCAACGGGCGGAGGCGGCGGGGGTTTCATGAACGAGTCGTTGTCCGGCGTTCAGCCCGGCCTCGCCTGACGCTAGCCGCTTCCGGTCTCGCGCTTCAGGCGCCCGATCGCCCACACGCCCCACAAGGTCGCCGGCAGAGCGATCGGGACGAGAAGGAAGGCCGGGCCGAAGCCGGCGAAGATCGAGACCAGGACCAGGATCGGAAAGGCGAAGACCGCGACGAGCGCGCGCCCGAGCCTTTTCTGCTCCGAGCGGCCGAGCACGGCGTCCCAGCGTTCGGTCCGGCCGTTCTCCTCCCACTCCCAGGCGAGGATTGCGCGGCCGTCTTCCGCCCACCGGTTGACAACGAGTCCGAGCAGGAGCCGGCCGTAGCGATCGGCGAGACCCGGTGGGGCCGAGACCGTTCCGGGGCCCTTCGGCGCAACGCCCGGCTTCGCGGCGCTCACCGGGGAAGCGGGGGCGCCGGTGGCGGTATCGATCACCGTCAGCCGCCCGTCCTTCTCCTCCACCCGGTACCGGCCCTTGGGCGCGTCCATCGGCCTGCCTCCATCGGGGCAAGCGTAACGGATGAGCGGGCGCGGCGATAGACGGGAGGGATTGCGGCGGGGGGGCGCCGGTGCCCAGCCGGCCGGATCGGCGGCCGGGGAAAGTTCAGGGCGGCGGACCGCGCCGTAACCTGATAGCGCCGAACCGGCGGGCGCGGCCCGCCCCTCCGGCAGACAGGGACATCCATGATCGCACGTTTCAAGGACGTATCGCTGGGCTCGCAGGCGAGGTTGCTCCTGGCGCTCGCCTTGCCGACCGCCTTGGTCATCTTCGCCCTCTTCGTCGCCTTGTCGCTCGCAGGCATCGAGGTGACCCGCTCAGGCCGCGACCCCGGGGCGTTCGTCTACTTCCTGGCCGCGCTGATCCTGGCGGGGATGATCCTCCTCCCCCAGCTCGCCGCCCTCCTCCTGCTTCGGCTCATCCCCTGGCGCGGCCCGAGGCTGAAGATCGGGGCCGGAGAGGATGATGCCCTGGAGCGCGTGTTCGAGTGACGGGAACGCCGGCGGTGCCTGCCTTATCTTCGCCTTCATGCGCGGTGAGGATGGCGCCCGTCCACGAGCGGAGCTTGAGATGAGCCTGGCCTTGCTTCTTGCCCTTCAGGCCGCAGCGCAAGCCCCCTCAGGGGTGCAGGCGATCGACTTCGACCTCGCCAAGGCGAAGCCTTCCAACCCTTGCGAATCCGGCGGCAGGGGATCCGACATCGTCGTTTGCGGCCGCCGCCCGCGCGGCGACTACGACATGGAGAAGTGGGCTCGAATCTTCGCGACGGAGCCGCTCGTCGCGGAAACCTCGATCGGCCGCGGCGCCGTGGCCCGGGCCTATACCGAGAGCGTCGCGATGCCGGGCGGCCAGGTCAGCAAGCGGGCGATGGTTGGGATAAAGCTGCCGTTCTGAGCTTCGCCGAGACGCCCCCGGGGGGTCGCCGCCGGCGGGACACCGAAGGGCCGTCCCAGGCGGAGCGCCAGCGGCCCGTCTTCCAAGGTACTTTGAATCCACCCCCGCAGGGAGCGAGGCAGAAGCACCCGGCCCCCTTTCTGTCAGACCGGCGTGAGAGCGGCGTCCCTGAGCCCGCGCCATATCCGTAGCGCCTGGACGGTCTCCGGGACGTCGTGGACCCGAAGGAGCTGGGCGCCTTGGTCGACGGCTTTCAGGGCCAGGGCGATCGAGCCCGGGAGACGAGCGCCGACCGGCGCCTCGGCCGAAAGCGCGCCGATCATGCGCTTTCGGCTGGCTCCGACCATGATCGGGCAGCCGAGGCCGTGCAGCAGGGCGAGGCCGTTCATCAGGTCGAGATTGTGCTGGACGTTCTTGCCGAAGCCGATGCCCGGATCGACGACGATCCGCGAACGCTCGATCCCCGCCGCCTCGGCCGCCGCGATCCGGGCGTCGAGCCAGTCGTAGACCTCCATCAGCACCGGCTTGTCGTAGGCCGGCGCCTGCTGCATCGTCTCGGGCGGGCCCTTGTGGTGCATCAGCACGACCGGGCAGCCCGAGGCGGCGACCAGCCCGGCCGCGGCCTCGTCGAAGGTCAGCGCCGAGACGTCGTTGACCATGGCCGCTCCGGCGCCGAGCGCGGCGCCCATCACCGCCGCCTTGCGGGTATCTATCGACACTGCGGTTCCGCCGGCGGCGAGCCTGGCGACCGTGGGAAGGACCCGTTCGATCTCGTCGCCTTCCCAGACGGCCTTGGCTCCGGGCCGGGTCGATTCGCCGCCGACGTCGACGATCGCCGCTCCCGCTTCGGCCATCGCGAAGCCTGCATCTGCGGCGGACTCGCCGCGCTCGAAGCGCCCGCCGTCCGAAAAGCTGTCCGGAGTGAGGTTCAGGATGCCCGCCACCTGCGGCTGATCGAGGCGGACCACGCGCTCTCGGAGCCGGAGCGGGGGACGCGGCGAGGTCAGGTTCCGCCAGGCCCGCTCGGCCTCGTCGCCGAGCTCGGACAAGGTCCCGGCCCGCTCGACCGGGACGAGCTCCGTGGAGACTCGGCGGTTCCCCTCCATGGTCACTCGCTCGACCGCGGCGAACCAGAGCATTCCGCCGGCGAGCCGGGCGACCTTTCCGTCATGCCCGAAGGGCGCGTCGACGAAGGCGGTGGGCCGCAGATAATGGCGAAGGGTCATGAGGATTCGGCTAGCGCAAAAAAAGTGCGACAGGAATCCCGAAGCGGGGAGACTAAGGCTTCGATGAGTTGGGACGTCCTCGTCATCCCGGCGAAAGCCGGGACCTCGGGGAGACCCGCCGAGACTTCTCGTCCCGAGGTCCCGGCTTTCGTCGGGATGACGGTGACCGGATGACGGAAAGAAGGAATGAGGTGACGACCGCCTCTAATCGAAGATCAGTAGGGTAACCGAAGCTCCGAGGCCCGGACCACCATGTGGGGCATGGTATCGGTCCGAACCCATCAACACCCAAAGGGGCTCCCGCGCGTCTCCCGTGGTCAAAGGCGTGCGGGCGTTGAGCGTGAAGGGACGGTCGTCACTCGCAATGTGCCTTTGTTTCACGCTCCTGTCGAGTGGCAGGGTGCAACCTTTTTTTGCTCGAATTGCATCAGTCTAGGCCAAGGAGGTAGCGCTGCCTCAGGGCGTCCAGCGGGGTGAGCACACCCTCCTCCTCGAAATGCCAGAACGCCCAGCCGTTGCAGGCCGGCGCTCCTTGCGCGAGGGCGCCGATTCGGTGGATCGAGCCGGCCTCCCCGCCCATCTCGACCGAGGCGTCGGCCCGCACCTGCGCCTGCCAGCGCCGCTTCGAGTCGGTGAGCACTGTCCCAGGTTGGATCATTCCGATTTCGAGCAAGGTCCCGAAGGGGACCCGAGGGGCCGAGCGCTTGGAGGCCATCGTCTTCATCGCGCTCTCGTCGAGCTCGAGCGTCGAATCGATCCGCTCGCGAGCGACCCGGACGTACCGCTTCTCGCGCTCGATCCCGATCCAGTGCCGTCCCAGTCGCCGGGCGACGGCGCCCGTCGTCCCGGTGCCGAAGAACGGATCGAGGACGACGTCGCCCTTGTTGGTGCACGCCAGCATCACCCGGTAGAGCAGGCTTTCCGGCTTCTGGGTCGGGTGGGCCTTGATCCCGCCGTCCTTGACCCGCTCGCCGCCCGAGCAGATCGGGAGAAGCCAGTCGGAGCGCATCTGAAGCTCGTCGTTCAGGGCCTTCATCGCCCGGTAGTTGAACGTGTAGCGGCTGTCCTCGCTGCGGCTCGCCCAGATCAGGGTTTCGTGGGCGTTGGTGAACCGCGTGCCTCGGAAGTTGGGCATCGGGTTGGACTTGCGCCAGATGATGTCGTTCAGGATCCAGTAGCCCGCATCCTGCAGCGCGGCTCCGACCCGGTAGATGTTGTGGTAGCTTCCGATCACCCACAGCGTGCCGTTGGGCTTGAGGATCCGCCTCGCTTCCTTCAGCCAGGCGCGAGTGAACTCGTCATAGGCGGCAAAGGTGGCGAACTTGTCCCAATCGTCGTCGACCGCGTCGACCAGGCCGCCTTCGGGCCGGAAGAGGTTGCCGCCGAGCTGAAGATTGTAGGGCGGATCGGCGAAGACCATGTCGACGCTGCCTTCGGGCAGGCGTGCCATGGCGGCGATGCAATCTTCCTGGAGTATCTGGTCCAGCGGAAGCGCGGGATCCGGAGCCGGCGCAGCCACGCGCTTTTCCCTCGAGCCCAAGCGCACATGTGCAGTCATTCGATACCGCCCCCCGGTTCGTCCAGACCGCCAGCCTGAGTCAGCCGGAGTCTCGGGTCAACAACAAGGCGTTAGCGGAGGAGGTTGAGAATGAGGTTAACGTGCCGGGAACGAAACGAGCCTCCGCTACTAATGGAGTCGGCCGGGACCCGCGGGGCTCAACATGATGTGGGTGTGACCCAAAGGACTCAACCGGCCCCGAAGTTCGACGGCGGCGACGGCGGCGCCTCGCGGTCAGCGTGGGTCAAGGCTGGCCGCCGCATGATTCGGACGATGAGAGCAACCCTCCTCCCGATTCTCGCCGGCTGGTCCGCTGCGGCGGCCCAGGCCGAGGGCCCCCGGCGAATCGACCCGGTGCAGCCCGAGGCCACGGCGCACTATCCGGACGCCGCCGAGGTGGCTCGGGGAAGCGGGATCAGCGAGGCGGAGGCGGTCCGAAGGCTCCGGCTCCAGGAAGTCTCGGCACCTTATGTGTCGAAGCTCCGGCGTGAATTTTCGGACCGGCTGGCCGGCCTCTACCGCGAGAGCGAAGGCGATTACCGTCTCGTCGTTCGACTGAAGGGCGCCGCCCCGGAACCCGACCGCTGGATCGGAACCGGCCGCGACCGGATGCGGATCCAATTCCTCGCCGGCGCCCCGGCCACACTTGCCGAGACCCTCGAAAAGGTCGCGGCCAACATCCCGGCCATCGGAGCCCAGCTCCCCGGGCTGATGGGGACCGGGGTCGACGAGCGCACCGGCGAGGTGCTGCTGAACGTCTACGCGGTCGGCGAGGAGGTTGAGAGCGTCCGCGCCTCCGAGCCCGCCCTTGAAAGATTGCTAGGCCGTCCGGTTCGCATCGAATTCTCCTCCGCTCGGATGAGGGACGGAGTGGCGACGGCCCCTTCGACTTTCCAGCCCGGAACACCGGACTGGGACGGGCACATGCAGAGGCTTGCCCGGGCGGCGCGCGACCCGGGCCACCCGCATCCCGGGATCCTCAACTTCCACAATGAAGCACGGCCTCTCGCCCGGCGAATGCAGGCCGACCCGGCGTTCGCCGGGTTCGTGTTCAAGAACGACAACGAGCCCCATGCCGTCGTCCTGTTTACTGGAGACGCCGCCGCACACCTCGCCCGCTATACGAAAGACCCGCGCTTTTGGCCCAAGTCGGCGACCCTCACCCGCTCACAACTGCGCGCATTGCACGAGTCGGTCGGCAAGCAGCTGCGGCAGCTCGACATCCACTACGCCTTCAGCTCCGGCGACGAGGAGAACAACCGGGTCGTCTTCTCGGTCTCGGAGATGGACAAATACCGCCGGGCGGTCGCGGACGGGCAACTGAAGCCGCATCCGAACCTCGTCGTCCTGGAGGACGAGGGTCCGGCCGCTCCGGCGCGGCAGAGCGCCGGTGCGGTGGCGCACTTTCCGCAGTTCAGCTTTCCGGGCCTAATGATGGAGGCCCTGTTGAGGGGGCGCCTGGAGGTGCAGGACGGCTGCCTCAGGGTCGGCAGCTATCTGCTCTTGTGGCCTTCCCGCGCCCGCCTTTCCCTCGGTGCGGACGGCATTCCCGTCGTCGGGGGTGGCCGGGAGCGGCCGCTTCGGCTCGGCGATCAGGTGCGCATGGGCGGCGGCGAGGCCTGGACCGATTTCAAGGGACGGGGCCTCGTCCAGGCGCTCCCGGCGGAATGCGCGGGCCCCTATTGGGTCGTGGGCGAGTTCTGATACCCGAGTTGCTCCCCGGCGAAGGCCGAGGTCCAGTGACGGCGCTCGAAAAACTGGATCCCGGCCTTCGCCGGGAAACGGTCAAAGATCGATCAGCTGCTGCGATCCCACCGCCGAGATGCCGTCACGGATCGCCAGATAGTGGCGCACCGGAGCGAAGCTGCGGCGGTGGAGCGGAGTTGGGCCCAGTGCGTCGAGGCCTCGAAAATGTTCGGGGGTGCCGTAGCCCTTGTTGGTCTCCCAGCCGTAGCCCGGATGCTCCCTGGCATAGTCGCTCATGATCTTGTCGCGGGTGACCTTGGCGACGATCGAGGCGGCGGCGATCGAGCGGCACTTGGAGTCGCCGGCGATCACCCAGACCGAGGGCCGCTCCCATTTCGGGCAACGATTGCCGTCGACCATGACCATCGCCGGATCGACTCCGAGCGCGTCCACCGCCCGGGTCATGGCCAGCATCCGGGCCCAGTAGATGTTGATCTCGTCGATTTCCTCGACCGTTGCGAGGCCGACCCCGACCCGTGCGACCTTGTAGAGCTTGGCGCAGATCGACTCGCGGGTGGCGGCGGGGAGCGCCTTCGAATCGTCGATCCCCCGCGGGAATTTCTCCCGGTCGAGGATCACCGCCGCGGCGACCACCGGTCCGGCGAGCGGAGCGCAGCCGGCCTCGTCGACTCCCGCGACCGGGTCGGGATGGACTTTCTCGAGCTTGAAGCAGGGGCGGGGCATCGGCGGTAAGGCTAGAGCCGTTGGAGGCTAACCGCCAGAGGGGGTTGGAGAAAATTTGTTGGTCCCCACTCCCGTCATCCCGGCGAAAGCCGGGACCTCGGGCCGGAAAAGGCTCGGCGGGTCTCCCCGAGATCCCGGCTTTCGCCGGGATGACGGGTGCGGGTTTCCCCGAGATCCCGGCTTTCGCCGGGATGACGGCGTCCGCCGGGGCGGGCGGCCGTCGTCAGTCGCGCTCGCCATATTGGAAGTCGGTGACGAACTGCTGCCCCAGCGGACCATGGCCCCGGCCGAGGCCCGGGGCCTCGAGGATCGCGATCCGGACGAAGCTGACCGCCTGCTCGAACGCCTTCTCGATCGGGAAGCCGGCGCCGAGCCCGCAGGCGAGCGCGCTTGCCAGGGTGCAGCCGGTGCCGTGCGTGTCGGTCGTTTCGAAGCGCTTGCCGCGAAGCTCGCGAAGCGGCCCGGACGGGGCGATCAGCCGGTCGACGATCTCGCTTCCCTCGGCGTGGCCGCCCTTGGCGAGCAGGTGGCACCCGTGAGCGAGCACCGCCGCCTCGCCGCCCAGGGCCGCGAGCTCGGGCAGGTTGGGGGTGACGACCGAGGCGATTCGCATCAGTCGGTGGAATGCGCCGATCGTCGCCTCGTCGGCGAGGATCGACCCGCTGGTCGCCACCATCACCGGATCGAACACGATCGGGACCGCCAGCTCCTCGAGCCGCGCCGCGACGGCATGGGCGGTGTCGGGCGCGCCGATCATCCCGATCTTCACGGCATCGACCCCGATGTCGCCCACCACCGAATCGATCTGGGCCACGACCATGTCCGCGGGCACCGCCATCACGGCCTGCACTCCGAGCGTGTTCTGGGCGGTGATGGCGGTGATCGCGGTCATGGCGTGGCCGCCGAGCATGGTGACGGTCTTGATGTCGGCCTGGATCCCGGCGCCCCCGCCGCTGTCGGATCCGGCGATTATGAGGATGCGCGGAACCGTCATTGCGAGGAGCAACGCGACGAAGCAATCCAGTGGGCGTCGGAGCCGCTGGATTGCTTCGCTTCGCTCGCAATGACGGGGGTGGGAGTCACTTGGGTCCCTTGCGAACCGGCGAGGCCGGATCGCGCTCCAGCCGATGGGCCGGACGGATCGGACGCCGCTCGAAATTGCCGCCGCAATTGGGGCAGATTCCGGCCAGCGGCCCGTCGACGCATTCGGCGCAGAAGGTGCATTCGAAGGTGCAGATGCGCGCTTCGCCGCTCTCCGGCGGCAGGTCGCGGCCGCAGCGCTCGCAATCGGGTCTAAGCTCGAGCATTACCGCTCTCCGTCATTGCGAGGAGCGAAGCGACGAAGCAATCTACGCCTCTCCGCTGCCGCAGGCTGGATTGCTTCGCTTCGCTCGCAATGACGGGGGTCACGCCGCCTTCACCGCCTCGCAGATGCTGTCGACGACCTCCTCGACCATCCCTTCGTCCTCGCCTTCGGCCATCACCCGGATCAGCGGCTCGGTGCCGGACTTGCGGATGACGAGCCGGCCGACCCCTTTCAGCCGCTGCTCGGCCGAGGCGATCGCGGATTTGACTCCGTCCGTCTCGAGCGGAGCGCCGCCTTCGAACCGGACGTTGCGCAGGAGCTGGGGCAACGGGTCGAACTGGTGGAGCATCTCGCTCGCCGGCCGGCCGTCCTCGACCAGGCAGGCGAGGACCTGGAGCGCGGCGATGAGGCCGTCTCCGGTGGTCGAATGGTCGGAGAGGATGATGTGGCCCGATTGCTCGCCGCCGACGTTGAAGCCCCGCTCGCGCATCGCCTCGAGCACATAGCGGTCGCCGACCTGGGTCCGCACCAGCTCGAGCCCGTTGGTTGCGAGGAAGCGTTCGAGGCCGAGGTTGGACATCACCGTCGCGACGACCCCGTCCCCTTCGAGAAGGCCGCGCCGCGCGAAGAAGATTGCGATCAGCGCCATGAGCTGGTCGCCGTCGACGATCCGCCCGGCCTCGTCGACGATGATCAGCCGGTCGGCGTCGCCGTCGAGCGCGATCCCGATATGCGCGCCCTCCTCGACCACCCGCGCCTGAAGCGCGGCGGGAGCGGTCGACCCGCAGCCGTCGTTGATGTTGAGTCCGTTGGGGCTCACTCCCATCGCGATCACCTCGGCGCCCAGCTCCCACAGCGCCGAGGGGGCGACCTGGTAGGCGGCGCCGTTGGCGCAGTCGACGACGATCTTGAGGCCGTCCAGCCTCAGCTCCTCGGGGAAGGTGGACTTGGCGAAATGGATGTAGCGGCCGCGCGCATCCTCGATCTTGCGCGAGCGGCCGATCAGGGGGGCGTCGACCAGCCTGGGCGGCTGGTCGATCAGAGCCTCGATCGCCGATTCGTCCTCGTCGGACAGCTTGTAGCCGTCGGGGCCGAACAATTTGATCCCGTTGTCGGTATAG
>DASVSP010000113.1:0-15751 GCA_036388065.1 Allosphingosinicella sp. | reverse complement strand
ATCCTCGCGATCGCCCTCTGCTGCTGGTCCAGCGACAGGGCGCGAAGGTCGCCCCGGGCGATGGCGACGGGCGGGACGATGTTGGTCTTGCCGGTCGCCGTTGCGCGGATGAGGTCCTTGTCGAGCTCGGCCGTGGAGCCTCCGACGAGGAGTCCGACGTTGAAGGTGAGGTTGGGCTCGGGAAGCTCCGACCGGAAGGCGGCGAGGATCCGGGCGAGCTCGTAGACCGCGCCGTTGCCCATCGATTCGCTGAAGATGCCGCTCGAATGGCCGGTCCTGCCCCGCGCGGTGACCTGCCATGAGGCCGAGCCGCGGCGGGCGATCGAACCCATGTCTGCGCCCTTCTCCTGGGCGAGGCCCTCGAAGTCGAGAGCGACGTCGGAGCGTTTGCCGGCGGCGACGAGATCGCGGCGGGCGAGCTCGATCGGGCTTCCGCTGTCCTCCTCGTCGCCGCTGAGGACGATCTCGATGTCGGCATCGGCGAGGGTGCCGGCCGACTTCATGGCCCGAAGGGCGGCGATCATGATCACCATGCCGCCCTTGTCGTCGCCGATTCCGGGCCCCTCGGCGATATTGCCGTCCTTTCGGGCGAAGCGCTGGAAGGGGCTGTCGGGCTCGAACACGGTGTCGAGATGGCCGATGAGGAGCATCCTCTTGCCGCGGCCGCTGCCCTTGTGGGTGGCGACGATGTGGCCGGCCCGGCCGGCCTGCGCCATCGGCACCCAGCGCACGGTGAAGCCGAGCGGCTCGAGCTCGGTTCGGATCATGGCCCCGACCTTCTCGACCCCGGCGAAATTGAGCGAGCCGCTATTCTGGTTGACCAGCCGCTCGAGCAGGGCGACGTTGCGGTCCTGCTCGGAATCGACGGTTCGGACGATCTTCTGCTCGGCGGGAGCGAGCTTCGCCGAGGCGGGGGCGGCGAGCAGGGCGAGGGCGATTGCTATGAGGCGCATGAAAGGCTCCATTCTGCCTCCCCATCGCCAGATGGGGAGGGGGACCACCCGAAGGGTGGTGGAGGGGTAGCTGTCGCTGCGCAAGTGGGTTCGAGCGGGAACCTACTGCCCTCCTTCCAGATCACCCCTCCACCACACTTCGTGTGGTCCCCCTCCCCATGCTTTCGCATGGGGAGGCAGAAGTGCTAAGGGCCTCTCATGCACCGCCTGCTTCTCCCCCTCGCCCTCCTCCTCGCCTCGCCCGGTTCCGCCCAGGAATGGCGGATGGCGCCCGAATATGACGTTCTGCTGACGGCCTACGACATCCAGCCGGGTGAGATCAGGCTCAAGGCGGGCGAGCCGGTGCGGCTTCGATTCGTCAACACCACCAATCGGGGGCTGACCTTCTCGGCCGGCGGCTTCTTCCGCGATTCGAAGCTGAGACGCCGCGATTCGGCGCTGGTCAAAGGCGGAAGCCTGCAGGTGCCGGCGCTTTCGACCCGAACGATCGTCCTCGTTCCGAAGGCCGGGCGCTACAAGGCGACCGGCGCCAATCTCCTTCACCGGATGCTCGGGATGAGCGGCCGGATCATCGTCGAATAGGAGCTTCAAGAGATGGCCAAGGGCGACAAGAAAGCCAAGAAGGATGCCAAGAGGGACGGGGACAAGGTCAAGATCCCCAAGCGCATCGCCGGGGTGAAGGTGTCGAAGGCGGTCCGCAAGGCCGGCAAGTCGGCGCTGAAGCTCGCGGAGAAGCCGGCGGTCAGCGAGACCGTCGCGGCGGCCCTGCTCGCGGCGGCGGCGGCGCTTCGCGATCCACCCGCGACCCGGCGGGCGGCAAGCGCGGCGGCCGATGCGGCGGGCGAAGCGGGGAAGGAGGCGATCGGGCTCGGCGACTCGCTTCGCACGATGGCGATCGACATGGCTCGGCGGACCCTCGACGCCTGGGAGGCGCGCGATCCCGACCCCCGCGGCGACGGCGGCGAAGGCTCGGCCGGGCGCCCTGATCGAGATTAAACTTACCCCCGTTATCCTCTTTATCCACAGGCGGATTCGACTTTCCCGAATCGGCCGAAGCTGACAGCTTCGAGACGTGGCCGGAAGGCGCGGCGGACCGGAAACGGCTCGTCGAACCCAAGGCCCGGCGCCCAAGCCGAAATCGCCGATGCTCCCTCGGGAGCCCGGCGCCGGACGCGGAAGGCGAAGGTGGCGGACGAAGCCGCGCCTGCACGAGCGCAAGCGGATGCGGGCGGGATTTCACGAAACCTCCGAAGGCGAAGCTTCGAAGGCTCCCCCGGGAGCCGGAAGGCCCGCCGAACCGGCGAAGGCCGCGGGAATCGCCCCGCGGCCCGATCCGGCAGGGAAACGGCGAAAGGCTCAGGCCCAAGTCGCGACCCGAACGGGGCAAAGCGAGAAGGCTTCGGCCTTCGAGTACAGCTCCGGGAGAGCGGCGAAGCCTTCGGGCGGAGCGCGATCCGAAAGGGCGACCGGAGAGGCTTTTAGCCCCGATGCGAGCCCGAGGGGACGGCGCGGCTTCGGCCGCGCGGGACCCGACGGGAGCGCGGGCGGGATTCGATCCTGCCCGAGCGACCGACGGGGATCGGCGAGGGGCTTTCCAGCCTCCTTTCGAGACCCGCCGGGTGCCGAACGAGGCTTTGCGGCTTCGCTCCGGGACCCGAGGAAAGCGACGCGGGCGTTCGCGCCCGCCTCGCGATCCGAAAGCCGCCCAGCGAGAGATGGCCTCGCCACCCAGCGACGGCAGTCAAAGCTGGGACAAGTGGGGGCCGGTGGCGACACCGGCCCCCATTATGATTTTTCGGGACGGGAGTCGGGCTCGACCAGTTTCAGAAAATCCGTTCTGATTCTTACGGGATCCGTGGGGCCATTTGGAAAGATCGGGATGGGTTGGGGGCTTTGGGCCCTCGCTTCGAGTACGAATCCTCGCCGGCGGCGGGCCAGTCAGTTTTGAAACGCAAAGACTCAAAGACGCAAAGATGCCCGGGCCCTTGAAGAAGCTCGCGGCAAATGGACGACGCTGACTCTTTGCGTCTTTGCGTCTTTGCGTCTTTGCGTTGAAATCTTCGGGCACTGGCTTCGCCGGATCGAGCGCTGCCTGATTCGCGGAGCCGGTCGGGGGGAGGGGCAGGAACCGGCTCGGGCCGGGCTCGTTGGCGCCTCGAATCTTCAGGAGCTCGGACATGGCGGACGACAATAAGGAAGGTGGCACGGCCGGCACCGGCGATCGCGAGGGCGCGGCGGCGAGCCGGACCGGCCAGGAGGGCGGCGGCGACGACCGAGCCAATGCGCTCGGCGGCGGCGAAGGCGGTGGGGCCGGAATGACTGGGGCCGGCTCGGCGACCGGCGATGCCAGCGAGATGCGAAGCGAAGGCGGCGGCGGCGGCACCGGCCTCGGCGGCCCCGATGCGGGCTCTCCGGGCGGAATGGGCGGCTCGGGCGTCGAGGGCGCAACCGGCGGCAAGGGCCCTCCCGGAGGGTTGAGCCCGCTTCAGGGCGAGCAGAGCCGGGACTCGGGCGAATAGCCGATAGCGCCGCGCTTGGACCGAAGGCCGGTTATTGGTTCGCACAAAGATCACAAAGATCACAAAGGGCACGGAGGAGCCGACCGGAACCGGCCCTCGGCGCGTCCCCTGCAACTCTCGCAATGCGGTCGGCGGCTTCGCCGCCACGTCTACTTCGTGCCCTTTGCGATCTTTGTGCGAACGACACTTTCCGACTTGGGCCGGGATGATGAATCGCGCGTAAACCTTCGCCGGCAACGCCCCGCTAAGGGGGATCGTCCATGCTTCGGGCATGGCTCGGATCGGATCGGCTTTGGGGAGGCGGCTGGCAGCGGCGGCGCTCGTCCTCGCCTCTCCGATCCTGATCGGAGGCACCGGGCGGCTGACCAGCCTCGACGAGAGGCTGCTCGCCGCGCACAATCGCGAGCGCAGCGGAGCCGGAATCCCGGCGCTGGCCTGGGATCCGGTGCTCGCGGCGGAGGCCCGGGCCTGGGGCGAAGAGCTCGCGGCCAGCGGCGAGTTCGAGCATGCGCCCGACCGCGGCGAGGAGGATCCCCAGGGCGAGAATCTGTGGGCCGGGACCCCGGGCGCCTATGCGCCCGAGGAGATGGTCGGAGGCTGGATCGAGGAGAAGAAGAATTTCCGGCCGGGCCGCTTTCCCGACAACAGCCTGACCGGCAATCTCGACGACGTGGGTCACTACACTCAGCTTATGTGGCGCGAGAGCGACCGGGTCGGCTGCGCCCTGGCGGAAGGCGCCGAAGAGGAAGTGCTTGTCTGCCGCTACCGGACCGCCGGCAACGTCGTGGGCGAGCGGCCTTTTTGAGCTAATCCGAGTAATTGGTGTCAGGCACCGATTTATAACGAGTAATTGGTGTCAGGCACCGATTTATAAGTCGTTGAATTCGTTTGCTTGTGCCTGATCGGGCGGTCGTGCCGAACTTGTTTCAGAAGCCTGGCAGCCGCTCGGCGTCCCGGCGAAAAAAGATGGATGCCGGATCAAGCCCGGCATGGCGAGCGATTCGAATTGAATGTCCGACGCTCTGAGCCATTCATTTTGCGTGATATATGCCGGCGACTGGGCTTTGCGCCTCGGGGCGGCCCTCAGCTGGTCAGGGCCCCAGGAGCTTTTCGGCGGCTCCGGCGACCCGGTCGGGTTCGACCCGGGCGACCGCGGAGACGAGCTTGTCGGCTTTCTCGACCTTCCCGGAAGCCTCGGTTCCGGCGCTATTGGCGAGGGCGATCCGTTCGATGAGGGCCGCGTCGGGCTCGGGCAGGGCCTCGGGCTCGTCGGCGCAGGCCGCGAGAGCGAGGATCGGGGCGAGTGCCAAGGCGAGTCTTTTCATCATCTTGCCGCCTCAACGCGCCGGGAGAGCGGAAGGATGCGCCGGGAAATCCTCGAAAGGGCTTGGACCTTCGCGCATTCCCGCTTCCGCCGGAACGACGGACGTGGTTGAAGGGCCCCGATGAGAGCGATCGAAGACCCCGGTAACGCTCTTGGCCGGGGCCTCGCCTCGATCCGCGACGAGTTCCAGGTCCCCGAGGACTTCCCGCCGCAGGTGCTTGCCGCCGCCCGGGAAGCGGCGAGGCGCCCTCCGTCCGAGCATCGCGACCGGACCGCCTTGCCGTTCGTCACCCTCGACCCGGCCTCGTCAACCGATCTCGACCAGGCTTTCGCGATCGAGCGCGACGGGGCGGACCTGCTGCTTCGCTACGCCATCGCCGACGTCGACTGGTTCGTCGGCGACGGCGACTCGATCGACGTCGAGGCCTGGCGGCGCGGAACCACGCAATATCTGCCCGACGGCAAGGCCGGTCTCTATCCGCCGGTGCTGAGCGAGGGGGCTGCGAGCCTGCTTCCCGACGGGCCCCGGCCGGCCGTCGTCTTCAGCGTGAGGATCGCCGAAGACGGCGCGGTCCGGCTCGACGGGGCCGAGCGGGCGATCATTCGAAGCCGGGCGAAGCTCGCCTACGACAAGGTCTCGACGTCCGATCTTCCGCCCGATTTCGCCGAGCTCGCCCGCCGGATCCAGGCCGCCGAGGCTCGGCGCGGCGCTGCCCGGGTCAATCCGCCGGCCCAGGAGCTCGCTCCCGCCGGCGACGGGCGGTTCGAGCTTCTGTTCCGGCCGCCGCTCGAATCGGAGGTCCGGAACGCCTCGCTGTCGCTGGCCACCAACCTCGCCGTCGCCGACCTGCTCCTGGCCCACCGGACCGGCCTGTTCCGGATCATGGCCGAGCCCGACGAGCGCTCCGTCCTCCGGCTCCGCCACACGGCAAGCGGGCTCGGCCTCTCCTGGCCCGCCGACGCGAGCCTCGCCCGGTTCGAGCTCGGCCTCGATCCCGCCGATCCGAGGCAGGCGAGCCTGATCCTGGCGATCCAGCGCGCCGGCCAGGGCGCCTCCTACGTCCCGTTCCGGGAGGGCGAGACTCCTTGGCATTCGGCGGTCGCAGCCACCTATGCGCACGCGACCGCGCCGCTGCGCCGGCTCGCCGACCGCTACGTCGTCCGGGCGACGCTCGCCATCGCCAACGGACGGCCGGTGCCCGACGCCGTCACCGAGGCCTTCGAAAAGCTCCCGGCGGTGATGGCCAAGGCCGCCGCGATCGGCTCGCGGATCGAGCGTGCGGCCGTCGACCTCGCCGAAGCGGTCCTGCTCGAGGGGCGGGAAGGGGACGTCTTCGAGGCGGTCGCCACCGAGGTCGACGGGCGGGCGGTTCGGATCCAGCTGAGCAGCCTTCCGGTGGTGGCGCGCGTATCGGCGGAGGGCGTCGGGGCGGGGGAGCGGCTGAAGGTCAGGCTGGTCGAGTCGGATCCCGACCGGCGGGCTGTGAGGTTCGAGGCGACGCCTTAGGAGCATTGCCCGTCATCCCGGCGGAAGCCGGGACCCCAGGACGAGAAGTCTCGGCGGGTCTCCCCGAGGTCCCGGCTTTCGCCGGGATGACGGGTTAGGCGGGGCTGGCCGAGGTCCAGGCTTTCGCCGGGATGACGGGGCGCGCGTGACGTCGGTCACGGCGGGTCGGGCGGCGGCGGTGATAGCGGATCTCCCAGGCCCGATCGGGCCATGTGGAGGGGACAGGCGATGGACAGGAAAAGAGGGCCCGGCCGGCGTTGCGGCCTCGCAGGAACGACGGCGCTGGTGGCGCTGACGCTCGGAGGCTGCGTCGGGAAGCTGGAGACGACCCCCTATCGCGAACGGACTCCGACCCTTGGCGGAGCGCTTCGCGGAGTCTCCTACTCGCTTCCGAAACTGCAATATGAGATCGAGCTGACTCGGTCGCTGACCGAGTGTCCGGGGAGCGTCGGAAGCGACCGCAAGCCGACCTCGCTCAAATTCGGCTTCGAGGTGGACGGCACTGCGCGATATGTGCCCGGGGAAGCCTATACGGTGAATTACGACCGCCTCGCCGGCCTTCTGCGGACCAGCGATTTCGACATCAAATACTGGCCCAACGGAACGCTCAAGTCACTCGGCGCGGGCGCCGAGGACCACAGCGCCGAAGTCGTCGGGGACCTGGTGAAGACCGGCCTGTCGATCGCGTCCTTCGGGGGCGGGGGCGCCACCGCCGCCGCAATCGCGCGGGCGACCAATTACATGAACATGACCCGGTTGGACGGAAACGCCCGCCACTTTGCGCTCGGCTGCACGCAGGAGGCGATAGACCTGCTGAAGGCGCAGGCCGACCTCAGCGACGATTTGAAGGTCCAGACCGAGGCGCTCGCCACCTATGTCGAGCAGGCCGAGCGGATCCTGGCCCGTGCCGCAGTGCGACTGAAGAGCGACGACGACCGCAAGGCTCTGATCGCCCTTTTCGACAAGATCGACGCGGCGGAGGACAGGATCGAGGAGGACAAGGAGAAGCTGGACGAGATCGCCGAAGGCCTCTCGGTCACGGATACTGTCCTTTGGAACAGCAACATGGACAACGTCGCCGACCAGTCCGTGGCCTACCCCCTGTCGGCCAAGCAACGCGCGAAGCTCGCGCGGCTCCTCACCAGGATCGAGGTGGCGCCGCCTGCCGCGGGCGACGAGGCCGAGCTGGCCCGGCGGGCACTAACTCCGGAATGCTTCGAGGCGAACGCCAATCCCGAGAAATGCGTCGCGCGGCATCTCGACCTCAAGACCGGGATCGCGATGGCAAGCCACTTGCCGGGCTGTGACCACCCGGACGCCAAGAAACCCGAATGCATCGACGAAGCGCGGCCGACCTTCCGCCGCGACACGGCGCTGCGCGATTCGATCAACCGGCGCTATCGCGACGCGCGCGATCTGAAGCCCGACAGCGGTCTCTTCGTTCGCGAGCCGATGCGCGCGCAGCTTCTGTTCTGCCGGATCGCCCGGGATGAGGGGACGAAGGGCTGCCACGCCGCCAATGACGAGGGCAAGATGGACGAGGCCTATTTCCCGCAGCTTGGCCAGCTTCGCTACCTTCCGCTCCGGGTCGGCCCCTTCCAGGCCCGCAAAATGTCGATCGCCCTGGCGGAGGACGGACGGATCGAATCTTTCACCTACGCGAACACCAAGGCGGCGGCGGCAGGCTTCGCCGCCATGACCGCCGACGTCGCCGGGCAGGTCTACGAGGCGCGGGAGAAGAGGGAGACGGATCGCCGGAGCGATCTCGCTTATGCGCGCGAGCAGGAGGTGGCCGGAATCCAGGGGGAGATCACCCGGCTGACCAAGGAAGCGGAGCTCAAGAAGCTTCAGACTCCTGCTCCGGAGGCGGCCCCGAACCCGCTGCAGGCCACGCTTGACGAGACCATCGTGCTCAATACCGAGATCGCGCTGCTCAAAGCGAAGCTGATGAAGCTTCAGGCGGCGAAGGAGCTCAGCCAGGCGCAGCAATGAATCGGACGAGGCGCCGCCCGATCACCGACGCCAGCCGCGCTGTTCGACTGAGGGGTGCCGGCGACCGCCGATCCGGTGGCGAATCGGCGAGTGAAAGCGACGAATCGCAAGGCCCCGAAAGTCCCCGAATCGGCCCTGCGAAAATAAAGTTTTCGCGCCGAAGGCTTCGAAAAATAGGATTCGTGCAGGAAAGTAGCGTTCTTAAAAAATCGCGGATTTGTGAAAGCTGGACGCTTCTAAAAATAGGATTTGACCGGAGCGGTACAAAGTTGTTGACAGCGTCACGCTGTCGGGGTACTCTTTAGTCACGCTTCAGAATTGTGTCTGGGGCGATCGAGCAAGCCGGCGCGGGGTCTTCCCGCGGCGGCTTTTTCTTTGCGCGCCGCGGGCGCCGGCGAGGCCGGAGGCGGAGCGGGCGCGATTGGGCCGTCATGTTTTTCGAAGATCCTCCCCATGCGGATCATGGGGAGGGGGACCAGGTGAAATCTGGTGGAGGGGTAGAAGGCTCCAGGTCCGGGAGGTTCGAGCGAGAACCTCCGGGGGTCTGTGCCCTTACCCCTCCACCACCCTTCGGGTGGTCCCCCTCCCCATCTGGCGATGGCGAGGCAGGTGCGGAGGCATTGCGGCCCTTTGATTCGGGGAGGGCGGGATGAATTCGAAAGATCTGCCGAGGAACGGCAAAGGCCAGTTCGAGCGCCGGAGCGGTGGGGCGTGCGAGGCGGCGAAGCCAGCACCGAAGGCGCCGGCCGCCAAGCGGGGGAAGGCCGACGTGGCGGCGATCAAGTGGACGAAGGAAAAGGAGGCGGCCTTCTTCCGCGAGCTGGCGATGATCTGCAACGTCAGCGCCGCGCTTCGCAAGGCGAAGCTGAGCGGCTGCAGCTCGCTCGCTTATGAGCGCCGCAAGACGGATTCGCGCTTCCGGGGCGCCTGGGAGGAAGCGATCGACCAGAGCTATGCGATGCTCGAGCTCGAGATGCTCGAGCGAGTCCGCTTCGGCGACGATCGGCCGCCGCCGGCGACCGAGGCGGAAAGGAAGCTCCGGGCGATCCCGACGGCTTTGGCCCTTCAGCTTCTCAAGCTCTACGAGAATCGGGTGAAGACCCGGGCTTCGGCGCCGGCCAAGGCGCCGCTTCGGCTGACCCGGGAGCGCGGCGAGGCCCTTCGCGCGCGGATCGAGCAAAAGCTTTCCGACTTCAATCGCCGCATGGGCGGGAACGGGTGAGGGCGCCATGACCGAACGATACGCGCACCTCGGCGCAGAGGAACGAAGCGCGCGATTCTCGCCCGCCGAGCGGATCGCGATGATGGACCCGGCCGAGCGCCGGGCCCTTCTGAACAGCCTGGACCGGTCGGAGAAGGAGGCCCTGGACAGCTGGTACGGCCTGGCCCGGCCCGGGCAGAAGCCTCCCGAAGGCGACTGGCGGATCTGGATGGTGATGGGCGGACGGGGCTACGGCAAGACTCTGGCCGGAGCGCAATGGGTGCACCAGCTGGCCGAGGCCCCGGGGCTCCGGATCGCGCTCGTCGGTCCCAACGAGGACGAGGCCCGGCAGGTGATGGTCGAGGGGACGTCGGGCGTGCTCGCCTGCGCCCCGGACTGGGCGCGGCCGCAATGGGAGCCGTCGCTGGGGCGGCTGACCTGGCCGAACGGAACCCAGGCCTTCGTCCATTCCGGAGCCAATCCCGAAGCGCTTCGAGGGCCGGAGCACGATTATGCCTGGTGCGACGAGCTCGCGAAATGGGCGCGGGCCGAAGCGACCTGGGACAATCTGATGTTCGGCCTGAGGCGGGGGACCTTGCCTCGGGTGCTTGTGACGACGACCCCGAGACCCACTCCGCTGATCCGGAAGCTGGCGGAGCGCCCGGACGTGGCGGTGACCCGCGGCCGCACGGCGGACGCGGCCTCGCTGTCGGCGAGCGTGGTCGACTATCTGACCGGCCTATACGGAGGAACCCGCTTCGGCCGGCAGGAGCTGGACGGCGAGCTGATCGAGGACGTCGAGGGCAGCCTTTGGCCGAGGGATCTGATCGAGCGGTGCCGCTGCCCCAATCCTCCCCAGCCGAAGGCTGGGGAGGGGGACCAGGTGTCGACGACCCGCAAGCGGATCGTCCATGGAGGGGTTGAAGGCTGGGAAGATGGAGGTTCGATCCAAAACCTCGAGGGCCGGCGCCACTTACCCCTCCACCATGCTTCGCATGGTCCCCCTCCCCATCTGGCGATGGGGAGGCAGGCGCGGCGGATCGTCGTGGGCGTCGATCCGCCTGCCTCCGCGCAGGGCGACGCCTGCGGGATCGTGGTGTGCGCGCTTTGCGACGACGGGGTCGCCTATGTTCTCGACGACGCCAGCGTCTCGGGGCTGAGCCCCGAGGGCTGGGCCCGCGCCGTGGCCGGGGCGGCTCGTAAGTGGAGCGCGGACCGGGTCGTGGCGGAAGGCAACCAGGGCGGGGCGATGGTGGCGAGCGTGCTGAGGGGCGCGGACGTCGACCTGCCGCTGACCCTGGTCCACGCGAGCGTCGGGAAGTCCGCCCGGGCGGAGCCGGTCGCCGCGCTGTTCGAGCGCGGGGCGGCGAAGTTCGCGGGCGCCTTTCCGAACCTGGAAGACGAGCTCGCCGGGCTGATCGCGGGCGGCGGCTATGAAGGGCCGGGGCGGTCCCCCGACCGGGCCGACGCGATGGTCTGGGCGATGACCGAGCTGATGCTCGGGCGGCGAAGGGCGGAGCCGAGGGTGAGGCGGCTTTAGAGACGGATACGTCATCCCGGCGAAAGCCGGGACCTCGAGGAGACCCGCCGAGACTTCTTGTCCCGAGGTCCCGGCTTTCGCCGGGATGACGGGGGCTTTTCGAAAGTCCGGAAGGCCCCTCCACCACCCTCCGGGTGGTCCCCCTCCCCTGCGAATGCAGGGGAGGACTAGAAGAGCAGCGGGAGAATATCGATGAAATCGTGGTTCGGACGGAAGGCGGCGCCGGCGGCGCGGCCTTTGCTTCATCGCGCTTATCCGGGCGCGGCGGGGGGCGGGGAGTGGCCCCGCAATTACGAGGCCCAGGTGCGCGACGCCTATCTCGGCAATCCGGTGGCGCAAAGGGCGGTTCGGCTGGTGGCGGAGAGCGTCGCCTGGGCTCCGGTCTATGCGGTGGACGGGGAGGCGGGGGCGAAGGCTTCCAATCGGGCGCTCGGGCTGGTCAGCCCGGCACTGCTCGACCAGGCGGCGGCGCAACTGCTGCTCCACGGCAACGCCTTCGTCCAGATCCTGCTCGACGCCGACGCGGCGCCCGCCGAGCTGTTCGCTCTTCGGCCGGAGCGGGTGGCGATTGAGGCGGGGGCCGGGGGCTGGCCCGAAGCCTATGTCTACCGGGCGGGCGAGGTGAAGGCCCGGATCCCGGCCCGGGACGCGCTCGGCCGGCCGGGCCTCGTCCACGTCAAGGGAATGCACCCCCTGGACGACCATTACGGCCTGGGCTGCCTGGGCTCGGCCGCCGGGGCGGTGGCGATTCACAATTCGGCGACCCGGTGGAACAAGGCGCTGCTCGACAATTCGGCCCGGCCTTCGGGCGCGCTCAGCGTCGAGGGCGGAGAGGGCGCGCTTGGCGCTGAGCAATATGACAGGCTGCGCGAGGAGCTGGAGCTTCATTTCGCCGGGACCGGCAATGCCGGGCGGCCGCTCCTGCTCGAGGGCGGGCTGAAATGGCAGGCGTTGAGCCTCACCCCCGCCGACATGGACTTTGCGGGCATGAAGGCGGCGGCGGCGCGGGAGATCGCATTGGCCTTCGGCGTGCCGCCGATGCTGCTCGGGCTTCCGGGGGATTCGACCTACGCCAACTACCGGGAGGCGAACCGGGCGCTGTGGCGGCTCACCGTGCTTCCGCTCGCCGACAAGCTGCTGGGCTCGATCGCTTCGGCGCTGGCGGCCTGGTGGCCGGGGCTGAAGCTCAAGCTCGACGTCGACCAGGTGACCGCGCTCGCCGAGGACCGGGAGCGGCTCTGGGCCCAGGTGACCGCGGCCGACTTCCTGTCGAGCGAGGAGAAGAGGGGGATGCTGGGGTTCTAGAAAGTCGAGAGGTTTCACCCAAAGCACCAAAGTACCAAAGAGGCCGCGGCAAGTGCGCACGCCGAGACCCGGCGAAAATCTTTGGAGGAGCTACGTAGTCGCTCATTCGAACGCGCGCGTCGCGGAACAAGGCTCCGGCCAGCTCCGATCTCTTTGGTCCTTTGGTGCTTTGGGTGAAACTTCCTCCCTTGCGGGAGGAGGACGAGGGAGGAAATGATGACCGAGCAGGGCAACAAGATGCTCGCGCTTCTCGTCGCCCAGGCCGAGGGGCAGGGGGCGGGGCTGGTGACGGTGCGGGCGCTGGTCGAGGAGGCGAGCGAGCTGGGCGCCGGCCGGGCGCTCGAGGCGCTCGGCCTCAGCGACGTGAAGGCGAGGCGCGACATGGACGAGCTTCGAGAGCTGCTGCAGGCCTGGCGCGACGCGAAGAAGAGCGCCTGGCAGGCGGTGGCGGGGTGGATGGTTCGGATCCTGCTCGCGCTGCTGGTGCTCGGGATGAGCGTGAGGCTCGGCCTGATGGAGCTTCTGAGGTAGCGCCTGAAAGTGGTACTTTCAGGCGGTCTGCCCCTCCACCGCCTGCGGCGGTTCCCCTCCCCACGAAGCAAGGCTCCGTGGGGAGGAATGAGACAGGGAAGGGGGAAATCGATGAGGTTCGCGGGCTATGCGGCGGTGTTCGACCGGCCCGACCGGGGCGGCGACGTGGTCCGCGCGGGGGCGTTCGAGCGGAGCCTCAAGCGGGGCGCTCGGCCGGTGCCTTTGCTCTGGCAGCACGATCCGGCGAGGCCGGTCGGGCGGATCGAATATCTGAGGGAGGACGGACGCGGGCTTCGGGTCATCGCCCGGCTTTCGGGCGGAGCGGCGGGGCGGGCTGCGGCGGCTTTGCTCGGGGCAGGCAAGGTGGCCGGGCTGAGCTTCGGCTACCGGGTGAGGAAGTCGAGCGGCTCCGCGCCGAGGGTGCTGGAGGATGTCGAGCTGGTCGAGGTCAGCCTGGTGACGGCGCCGATGCAGCCGAAGGCGCGGGTGCATGCGGTGGAGGTGTCGGACTAGCGCCGGACCCGAAACAGGCCCCCGCGGGGAGCCGAAGAGCTGACGGGCGACTGGCCCGCAGAGCCGCTCCGGATCCCGGGCGGCTTTTTTTGATGGAGAAAAGACAACATGCCGAACACCTACACGGTGGCGTCGCTGACCGCGCTCGCCCAATTGACTCCGGCCGCGGGGGACAGCGCGATCCTCACCGAAGCGGGGCGCGAAGGCGTCTTCCGCTGGTCGGCGAACAACCATTCGAGCGGATTCAAGGCGATCGCCAACCACGTCAACACGGCGGTGACCTCGAACGGCGGCGGCTGGTTCGGGATCGAGAAGACCGGCGGAGCGGCGGCCTACGATGCGGGCGCGGTTTCGAGCGTGGCGGCGCAGGGCGCGTTCGCGATCCGGCTGAGGCGCTGGAAGCACCTTTCGTTCACCGGTGTTGGCGTCGGCGCGAACAGCGCGCCGCAAGCGGATGCTACCCATGCAATGACGTTGCGAATGGGCATATCCGGCGATTCCTATTTCCTCGACGCCGGCACCGGCCCCTCGGAGGCCGCTGGAGCGCACGCCTGGGACCGGTACGACCTCCTGCTCCACCGCAACTCGGCGAACCAGGTGAAGGTCTATTCATTGCCGCGCAGCATCGTCATCGAGGCGAACCGGCTGCAGGACCAGCTCGACCGGCACGGCATCCTCATCCACACCTATGCCGCGACCCATTCCGGACCGCTCTACTTCGACAGTTCGATCTACTATGTCGGCCACGGCGCGCAGGTCCAGTTCATCGACATCGGCGCGGCCGGAGACGGCCTCGTGGGGGCGGACGAGCAGAAGGGCGTGGCGGTGGCCCCCGCGTCCGATCCGAGCGGGGCGAGCGGCGCCTGGCTTCGAGTGATCGAGAGCCTGGTCAAGGTCGGCTGGTTCGGAGCGAAGGGTGACGGAGTCACCAACGACAGCGCCGCCCTGGCCGGAGCGTCGGCCTATATCCGGCGGATGGGCGGCGGGACTCTGGAGCTGGAGCCGCGCACCTATGTGATCGGCGGCCAGACCCGGCGCGGCTCGGAATTGTGGGCCTACGAGCCGCACAAGGTGCTGTACTTCGCCTATTGCGACCGCAAGGTGACGATCCGGGGCAACGGCTGCACTCTCAAATGCGCACCAGGGCTGAAATACGGCAAGTTCGATCCCGCGACCGAAGCGGCGGCCAGCGGCGGCGGGGCCGACGCCACTTATCGGGCAAGCCCGATGGAAGGCGCGATCACCGCCGAGTTCAATAATGGCGACATCGAGATCGACGGAATCAATGTCGACGGCAACCTGCAGTCCGCGGTGATCGGCGGATCGTTCGGCGACAGCGGAATCCAGATCCCGTTCGACGGGTTCAGGCTGTACGACAATAGCGGGCGGATCACCCTGCGCAACTGCAAGGCGGTGCGGCTCGGCCTCGACGGGCTCAACATCCGGCGCAACATCGTAGGCAAGGGGGGCAAGGCGCAGCCGGCCCTGATCGAGGATTTCGAAGCCTGCGAGTGCGGACGCCAGGGCGCTTCGTTCGTCGGAGCGCGGATGCTGACCGTGATCAACAGCCAGTTCCTGCGTACCGGAAAGAACGGCTATGTCGCCAGCTCGCCGTGCGCGGGCGTCGACGTCGAGGCGGAGGAGGGCTCCGCAGACGAGATCCTGTTCCTCAACTGCATCTCGTCGTTCAACGCGGGGGCCAATTTCGGCGTTGCGTCGTGGCAGAACAGCCGTATCCTGTGGAAGGGCGGCCGGCTGGTCGGCACCGACACCTATGCCATCTGGATCGAGAAGCCGAGCGTTCGCTTCGAGGACGCTCTGATCGTCGGCGCGGTGATGTGCGACTGGGCGGACAATATGGCGCGGGGCACATTGGAGGAGGGTTACGCGCCCGGCTTCGTGCGCTGCATGTTCTCGGACAACACCGAATATAGCGAGGGCCTGCCGCTCGCGAACAACCACATCCAGGTCCGCAATGGGCGGGTGTGGTTCCAGCGCTGCTCGTTCGATTACCGCCGCACCTTCGTGCTCCCCGCCATCGAGACGACCGACGAGTCGGTGGTGTTCGAGGATTGCGATCTGCACTGCGACGTCGGAGGCACCCATCTCGCCTCGTGGCGGGCGGTGTGGCTGGGGGTCAATACGTTTAGCGGCATCGGCCTCGGCAACATGAACTATTTCGACATCAAGGACGTCGGCGGAGTGGTTCGATGGGGCGCGGGCGGGAGCAAGGTCCACGACTGGCCCGCCATCGCTCCCAGCGGAAGCGCGACGACGACTGTGCCGGTGAACCGCGCAAAGGTCGGCGACGGCTATGTCTATACGGCCCACATGCTGGAGGACGACATGAACTTCGCCGGCCTCAC
>DASVSP010000112.1:0-10937 GCA_036388065.1 Allosphingosinicella sp. | reverse complement strand
GAGGTCGAGGCTGAGGAAGCGGCGGGAGTTCATCAGCTCCGCCTTGTGGATCGCGGGGGGGCTGTCGGCGTGGAAATATTCGGAGCTTTCGGACTGGATGAAGATGGCGTCCGGCCGCCGCTTCAATATCTCGATCATCGCAAGCACGTTCGCCTTGACGATGTGCTTCAAGGCGGTGACGAAGCTGCGGTCGTCCGTCGCCTGCTCGTTCCACCAGCCGTATTTCGCCGAGAATATCGCGCAGATGAACATCTCGTTCACGGGCGTGTAGAGCTGCACCCAGGGGAAGCGATCGGCGAAGGTTCCGGCATAGGTGGCGAAGAGCTGCGGGAAATCCGGGTTCTGGAAATTGCCGACCCAGTCGGGAACCCCGAAATGGCAAAGGTCGACGATAGGGGTGATGTTGCGCCGCTTCAGTTCGGCGAAGGCGAGATCGCAGAATTCCCAATCGTGCTTGTTGGGGCCGAGCAGGGTCCGGTGGAGCGGAGGCCCGTAGCGGAGGAAATGGATTCCGATCTCGTCGACGCAGTCGAAGTCGGTCTGCCAGTGCCGGTAATGGCCGCACACTTCCATCTGGTCGACCCGCGTCCGGCCCCCGTTGATGGTCGGGATGCTGTTCTCGATCCCGGTCGCGAACATGAAATTGGCGATGACTGCACTCCTACGCGATCTGAGCGTGCAACGGCTAACGTGCGCGCGAAGGCGGTGCCAGCCTCAAGCGCGGTGGGCCGAAAAAAAGGTGCGGGCCAAGGGCGGCTCGAGCCGCGCCTCCATCCGGCGCCGACCAGTCGCCGCGAGCCCGGATTCGCCTGTTCCCAGTAAAAGGTATAGTCTTCGACCTTCGGGCGGCGAATAGAAAGAAGCGGCCGATCCAAGCGACGACGACAGGGGGGCGTTGATGGGCACGACCGAAATATCCGATTCTTCGGACGCGGCGACGAAAGCCGGGGCGCATATGGCGCAGGTTCTGGAAGAGCAGGAAGACCCGATGGCCTATATCCTGCGCCGAGCGCGCAGCGAGGTCCACCTGCTGCTCGACAATCTTTCGGCAAGTCCGGAGACCACCATTTCGGCCTTGACCGCGTCGGGCCGGCCGGCCGAGCTGGACGAGCATTGGCTCGAGGAAATCTGCCGGATCACCTGGCCTCCCGGGACTCCGGGCGCGACTCCCAAGACCCTGGCGGACCAGGCCGCTCTGCTGATCCGCGCCAAGGATTACCTGAACAGCCTGGCCAAGCCGGCCAGCGGCGCCTCGATCGCCTTCACCCTAATGGTGACCCAGGAGCGAATCGCCCCCGAGGAGGAGACGGACGGCGCGCCGTCGCGAAGCTCGCTCGCCTGCGACGCCTATCCCGACCTCGTTCCGAAGGCGCGCGGCTTTCGCCGATGGATGTTCATCATGGCGGTCGTTCTGCTGGCGATCCTGGCGGGCACCTGCCTGCTCTCCTGGTATGTCGCGATGGGCAATGCAGCGCTCGCCGACCTCACATCCACCCGTGCCGGAATCGTCGCGGCTCAGAACAGCGTCAGCGACGCGCAGACGGCCTTCGCCTCCCCGGCGACCCAGAAGGACGACGCGCGCGCCGTGCCGGCCGGGTTCAGCTCCAACTACTGCAAGAAGGACGTCGTCGAATTTCCCACCGTCGACCTGATGAAGGGCTGCCAGGCGCTTCAGGCCCAGTTCGACGATCATGAGAAGGTCAAGGCTTCGCTGAGCGCCTGGACTCCGGGCGGGGAATCGGCCGCGCGCTGGATCCTGAACGTGCTCGGCGGGGCGGTGCTTCCCGTCCTTTACGGCTTTCTCGGCGCCGCGGCCGCCATCGTGAGATCGCTTTCGCGCAAGATAAAGGGCAGCCAGCTGAGCCCGCGGGACTTCCAGCTTTCCTTCCAGCAGCTCGCTCTCGGCGCGGTGATCGGCGCCTGCATCGGCCTGTTCATTTCGCAGCCCGGAGCGGACAAGCAGACCGAAATGGCCCTGCTCGGGCCGGTGCCGCTCTCGTCCTCGGCCATTTCTTTCGTGGCCGGTTTCGGCGTGGAAGCGGTGTTCCAGGCGCTCGAGGCCTTGATCTCGCGAATCTTCAATATCGCCCCTGCCGCGACCGCTCCGAGCGTCGTTCCGGTGATCATGCCCGCGGGTGCGACCACGAACGCTCAGCGGATCGCGGTCGCGCGACGCGAAGAGTCGCTTTCGACCGAATAGCCCGTCCGCGTTGAGCCGCGGCGAAAAGCTGCTATCGGCCGGGCCGAGACCCGGACTGGTTCCGCGCCTTCACGCGGCGAGAGGATTGGATGCGCTGGAGCGAAGGATATATCGCCGTCGACTGGGGCACGACCAACCGGCGCGCCTGGCGGCTGGGGCCGGACGGAGCGGTCGCCGGCGAGATGGAAGACGATCAGGGCATCCTCGCCGTGCCCAAGGGGGGCTTCCATGACGCCGTCGCCCGGATCCGGGAGCGGCTCGGCGACCTGCCGATGCTGATGGCCGGGATGGTCGGCTCCAATCGCGGCTGGGTGGAGGCGCCCTACGTCCGCTGCCCCGCCGGCCTGCCCGAGCTCGCCTCCAACCTGTGCTGGATCGACGGCGAGCAGGCGGCGATCGTACCCGGGGCGGCCTATGATTCGGACGGCGCCGCCGACGTCATGCGAGGTGAGGAGGTCCAGTTGCTCGGCGCCTTCGCGGAAGGCTGGATCGGCGCCGACTCGATGCTGTGCCACCCCGGTACCCACAACAAGTGGGTCCGGCTCGAGGACGGCCGGATCGCGGCTTTCCGAACCATCATGACCGGCGAGCTGTTCAACCTTCTCAAGAAGCACAGCATACTCGCCGACCTGCTCGCGCTTCCGGCCGAGCCCGGCCCGGCCTTCGAGTCGGGCGTCCGCGAGGGCCTGGAGGGCGACGACCTCACGGCCGAGCTCTTCTCGGTCCGAGCCCGAACCCTGCTCGGCAAGGCTCCGCCGGAAGAGGCGAGCTCTTATGTCAGCGGGCTGCTGATCGGAGCCGATCTCAAGGTCGGCCTGCGGCTCGCCGGGAACGACGAGCTGGTGGTCGTCGGCCGTCCGGACCTCACCGGCCTCTTCTGCGCGGCGCTCCAGGCGGTGGGCCGGCCCGCCCGAACGATCGACGGGGAAGCGGCCTTCCTCGCCGGGATCCGGCACCTGGTGGAGCTATTGCGATGAACCCACTCCAAGAGCTTCGGCGCCGTCTCGGCGAATGTGCGCTCGTCGCGATCATCCGCGGGGTCACGCCCGGGGAGGTGGAGGCGATCGGCGAAGCGATCTTCGAGGCGGGCATCCGGATAATCGAGGTGCCGCTCAACTCGCCCGATCCTCTGGCGAGCATCGAGCGCCTGGCGAAGCGGTTCGGAGAGAGCGCCTTGATCGGCGCAGGGACCGTCCTCGATGCGGCCGACGTCGCGCGCGTGGGCGATGCCGGCGGCCGGGTGATCGTGTCCCCCAACACGTTCGAGCCCGTCATCCAGTCCGCCGCGGCGGCGGGCATGATCTCGCTTCCCGGCTTCTTCACTCCCTCCGAAGCCTTCACCGCGCTTCGCGCGGGCGCGACGGGCCTGAAGCTGTTCCCGGCGGAGGGCGCCTCCCCGGCCGTGGTAAAGGGCCAGCGGGCGGTGCTTCCGAAGGACGTGCCGTTGCTCGTCGTCGGCGGGATCGGCCCAGGCAACATGAAGCCCTGGCTCGACTCCGGCGCCCAGGGCTTCGGCCTCGGCTCCGGCCTCTACAGGCCGGGCCAGTCGGCTCAGGAGACCGGTGCGAAGGCGCGGGCTTACGTGGAGGGGCTGCGGGGGGTCTCGCCGCTCGACGAGATGTAACGTCATCCCGGCGAAAGCCGGGACCTCGGGTCGAGAAGACTCGGCGGGTCTCCCCGAGATCCCGGCTTTCGCCGGGATGACGCTTAGGCCACCGCCGCTTGCGCCTTCGCGAAGGCGGTCTCGTCGTCGACGTCCAGCCACCAGCGGCCGCCGATGTCCCAGGTGAATGCCCGGCCCGAATCGGCGAGCGCCTGGACGCCTTCGGACAGGGAGCCGGCCCCGCCGGCGGCGAGGCTTGCCCGAAGCGCTTCGAAAAGGGCGGGCGTCGCGATGAAAATTCCGGTGTCCACGGCGTCATAGCAAGGCAGCGTCTTGCCGATGCGCCGGATCCGGCCGCCCTCGCCCAGCTCGATCTTGGTCGCGTCTTCGAGGTCGAGCAGCGGGTTGCCGACGGCGTGATCGGCACCCAGGGTCAGCGCGGCCCCGTTGCGGTCGGCGCGGATCATTCCGCTGAGGATCGCGGGATCGAACAGGTGGTCGGACATGAGGAGCATGAACTCGCGAGCCAGCCGGGGCTCGGCGGCGAGGACCGAGACTCCGTTCGGCCGGGCCCAGTCTTCGTTGCGGACGATTTCGATGGGCAGCCCGGTCCGCTCGGACAGCGAGCCGAGAAACGCCTCCAGAGGATCGGCCGCGTAGCCGGTGACGACGACGAACCCGGTCGCCCCACCGGCCGAGGCGGCGTTCAACACATGCTCGATGAGCGGCAGGCCGGCGACCGGGGCGAGCGGCTTGGAGGGGGCGATGCCGCGGAGCCGGGTCCCCTGCCCCGCGGCGATGATCAGGCATTTCATGGCGCCGCCTTAGAGAGAGAATTGGCCGCGGGCGAGGGTTGCGGGTGGCAAATCGCCGTTCGGCGCCTTAACTTGGCGGCGACAGGAGACGAGCGATGCTGAACTTGCTGAGCATGACCTTCCTCGCGCTGGCCGGCGCGGCCGCCGAGCCTTCCGAGGAAACGGAGATACCGTATGCCAATCGCGACGGGATCGTCGAATGGGAGGCGGCCGGCGACGACCTGCTCTACGTCCACGCCTTGACCGGCGGCTGGTACCGGATCCGGACGATGGGCCGGTGCAACCGGCTCAAGACCGCCAACGCGATCGGCTTCGACACCTCGCCGATGGGCCAGCTCGACCGCCACAGCGCGATCGTCGCCGGCGGCCATCGCTGCCCGATCGTCAGCGTCGTACGGGTGGAAGGTCCGCCTCCAAGGAAGCGCAAAGCCTGAAAAAAAGGCGCTGCCGCGGCCGGAGCCGCGGCAGCGCCCAATGCGATCGGATCAGAAGCCGACGTGCACCGAGCCCATGATCGTGCGCGGAGCGCCGACCGCGAAGTTCGGGTTTCCAGCCGCGTTGATCTGAGTGCTGATGTTGCCGAAGTAGAACCTGTCGAACAGGTTGATGACGTTGAGCTGCAGATAGGTCTTGCTCAGGCCCCATCCCTCGAGGTTGAGCCGCGCATCGAGGTCGACCGTGGCGTAGCCCTTCACTCGAACGTCGTTGGTATCGGTCGCGAAGCGATCGCCGACCTTCTTCGCCTGAAGGCCGAGCTCGAGCGGCCCGAGCGTGCCCTGGATACGGCCGCCCCAGGTCCACTTCGGAGTTTCGGCAACCATCCTGCCCGCGGTGGGAGCGCAGATGGTCGGGCCGGCGGCCGGCGTCTGGGAGGTGCCGCAATCGCTGACCCCGGCGGGGAGCGCGCCGATCGCGACGTTCTGCTGCAGCTCTGCGTGGATGTAGGAGCCGAAGGCATAGAGCGTGAGCGGCTTGATCGGCGAATAGGCGATGCTGCCGTCGACGCCGTAGCTCTCCACCTTGCCGACGTTGCGGTCGATCGAGATACCGAGATCCGGATTGAACGAGGAGACGATCCGGTTGGTGTAGTTGATCACCCACCCGGTCGCCTGCGCCTGGATCTGGCGGTTGGTGTAGCGGATGCCGGCGTCGAACGCGTCGGTCTCCTCCGGATCGACCGTCACGACCGGAGCGCGGTAGAGATTGTCCGTACGCGGCGACGAGAAGCCCTTCGCATAGCTTCCGAAGACGCTCACGTCCGGAGTGATCCGGTAGGTGACTCCGACGTTGGGCAGCAGCTTGTTGAACTCATATTTGGCCTTGAACGGCGCATAAAAAGGAATTGCCCCGGTAAGCGGAACGACGGCGTCCGGCGCGATGATGCGCAACGTGCTGACCGGCTCGCTCGTGCAATAGGCGAAACCGCTGCCCCGCGCCTCGGTGAAGCAGAACTGGTTGAGCTCGCGCTTGAAGAAAGGCGCGCGCAGGCCGACTTCGACCCGCAGCTTATTGTCCATGAACTTGCCGATATACTGGCCCGCGACCTGGTGCAGCAGGGCGATCGAGGTACGGTCGCGCTGCTGGAAGATGAAGCCGTCGTTGGTCAGGACCGGCATGCTGTTGCGGCCGCCGAACGGGCTGAGCGGCGTGCCGCCCGGATCCAGAAAGCCCCATTCGCCGGTCTGGCGATGCTTGGCGCGATCGAAGGTGTAGGCGACGCGGAAGCGGTGCTGCGGCGACAAATCCCAGATCAGCGACGCCGTCAGGCCGTAGCGGTGGGTGTTCGTGTTGTTGGGCGTGAAAAAGCGAACGGTATCGAGGAAATCGCCGTCGCCGTTATAGTCGACGCCCGGCGATGCCGGATTGGCGCCGCGCACTCGGACGTTGTTCTCCGCGATCGCCGTCGAGCCGCCGCCGTTGGCGAGGACGTACTGAAAGCTCGGGTCCACCGTCAGGATGAGGCCGTCGGCCAGTTCGAATCGAGAATTGATCCGGATGTTTCCGGTGTCCGACGGATTCACTCGAACCTCGAAGAAGTTGGAGCAGCTCGACGTGTTCAAGATGTTGTTGGCGGTCGAGCCTGCAATCGCCGGGGCGGTGTTGGCCGCCGCGGTGCTTCCGCTCGGCAGGCGTCCGCCATTGTCGTTCTGGGCCCCGGGGCCGCCGGTGGCCTTGGTGCAGGACCCGAGATTCTCGAAGCCGAAAATCGTCTTCTGCTGGTTTTCGTCCAGCGCGCCGATGAGGATCGGATCCGCGGACGACGGGAAGGTAGCGGTGGCGGCGGGGATCTCGCCGGTTCCGAGCAGGGCCCGCATATCGCTGACCGACGGGTTGCGATAGAAATTGTTGCGGTTCTTGTTGAAGTGGCCGGCCACCGAAACGAAATCGTCGCCGCCCATCGGCTGATAGATCCGGGCGTTATACTGCTGCTTGTAGATTTCGCCCGGGCCCTTGAACTTGTCGTTGCGGGCGAAGCTGGCCGAAGCGAAAGCGCGGGTTCCGAAGCTGGTCAGCTCGCCGGTCTGCACAATTCCGAAAAGGCGGTGATAATCGTCCTCGCCGATCGATGCGGCGACGGTGGCTCCGAAGTCGCGGGTGGGAATGATGGTGCGATAGTTGACCGTGCCGCCGGCCGCCGACGCGGTCGGGCTGTCGACGTCGGTCGCTCCGAAGTTGACGTTGACCTGGTCGATGAGCTCGGGGTCCAGCTGCTGGTTCGAGAAGATCGCGTAGTTGCCGCTGTCGTTGAGCGGCATTCCGTCGAAGGTCAGCGAGATCCGGTTTCCGTCGAAGCCGCGGATTCGGATGTTTCCGCCGGCGGAGCCGTAGGCGTCCGACTGGGTGAAGTTCACGCTCGGGAGCATGTTGATCGTGTTCAGGATCGTCTGGCCGGCGCCCTGCCGAGAGATCAGCTCCTGGGTTATGACGCCCTTCGCCTTCGTCGAATCGGGAACGACGATTCCGTCGACACCGTCATTGTTGCGGGTGCCGGTGATGACAATCTCTTCCTCGACCTCCTGCGAACCGGTCGACTGAGCGAAGGCCGTGACGGGCATGACGAGCGCCGTGGTCGCCCAAAGCAGCGAGAGCTTCTTCATGATAGCTAATTCCCCTCGGAGGCCGAATCGCCTCGTTCCCGGGGCCTGCTATAGCTCCAATGGGACGATTCGAAGACTCAAACTGCACCCGCCCCCAAAAAAGTTATCATGGGTTGCAGCGATGTCGCACCAACAGCTAAGTGCCTGATTAAATTGGCGGAACAAATCAGGCTCAGGGTCCGGAGGAAGGCCGGTCGAGGCGCCTGCCGAACGCTACGGCAAGCGACACCAGGGGCGGCACGAGGGCGATCGAAAGCACCACCTTGGCGAGCATCTGACCGATCAGCAGGTCGGTGATCGGAAACTCTCCGTAGAACGAGATCGTGATGAACAGCAAAGTGTCGACGATCTGCGAGAGCACCGCCGCGATCCCGGCGCGCAGCCACAGCATCCGTCCCTCCCCCTTGCCGCGCAGGGCGCTGAAGATGGTGACGTTGAGGAATTGAGAGACCCCGTAGGCGATGATCCCGGCGATCCAGATCCGCGGGGTCCCGCCCATGATCGTGTTGAAGGCGCCGAGCCGGTCCGCCGGCATGTCGTGAGCCGCGGGCAGCTTCAGGACGAAGATCGCGAGCAGGATGGAGAAGATGAGCGGCGCGAAGCCGATCAGGACCAGCCGGTTGGCGGTCTCGCGCCCGAACAGCTCGGCCACCGCGCTCGAAGCGATGACGAGGAGAAGGAAGGCGAAGATGCCGGCCTCGACGGCGAGCGGGCCGAGCGCGACCTGCTTGTTGGCGAGAACGCCCGCGATGCAGACCATCCCGCCGTAGAAGATCGAATAGGCGAAGAGGGAGCGGGGGATGGCGCCGCCGGGAGTGGCGGCGGGGGCGGAGGCCGCGGCGGCTGGGACTTCTGTCGTCATGCGGCTGCGTAACCCGTTTGAGACGGAGCGTCGATGGCCGATCTAATCCTCCCGGCCGCGAAGCGGTGGGGAGGGGGACCACCCGCAGGGTGGTTTAGGGGTCCTTCGATACGCCGGTTCGACAAGCTCACCGGCTACTCAGGATGAGCGGTTTGTCGAATAGTCCCACCGCTCATCCTGAGTAGGGACTGAGCCTGGCGAAGGCCCGTATCGAAGGACCCCTCCACCAGGCTTCGCCCCGCGGCTGCTACGCAGCCGGTTCCGGCTCTCGGCATCCCCCAGGGATGCCGACCGGCCTACACCCCCCTCCGCATCTTCGATGGGGAGGATCAAAAAGGGCTTTCCGTCCGCCCCTCTTCCAGCCATCAGTGCGCCCGTGACCGGAACCCGCCTGGACGTCCTCGCCATCGGCGACGCGATCGTGGACGTCATTGCCCATGTCGACGAAGGCTTTCTCGTGCAGGAGGCCCTGGTCAAGGGCTCGATGCAGGTGCTCGACGCGGAGGGCGCGAAGCGGCTCTACTCGAAGATGCCCCAGGCGAAGGAGACGAGCGGCGGCTCGGCGGCGAACACCATGGCCGGGGTGGCGGCGCTCGGCGGCAAGGCGGGCTTCGTCGGCCAGATCGCGGACGACCAGCTCGGCGACATCTTCGCCCACGACATCCGGGCGCTCGGAGTGGAGTTTCGGACTCCGGGGCTGAAGGGCGGGCTTCCGACCGGCCGGTGCCTGATCGTCGTCACGCCCGACGCCCAGCGGACGATGAACACTTTCCGCGGCGCGGCCCACGAGCTCACCGTCGAGGCGCTCGATCCGGCGCAGATCCGGGACTCGGCCATCCTTTACCTCGAAGCCTATCTCTGGCGCTCGAAAGGGCCGCGGGCGGCGATGGACGAGGCGATGCGGATCGCCCACGAGGCCGGCCGCAAGGTCGCCTTCACCTTGTCCGACATCGCCTGCATCGCCCCGCACCGCTCCGAGATGATGGCGATGATCGATTCGGGCGCGATCGACCTCCTCTTCGCCAACGAGAACGAGATCCGCGAGCTCGCCGACCTTTCCGACCGCGATTCGGCGATCGCAGCGATCCGCGACAAGGTGCCGCTGATCGTCGTCACCTGCGGCGAGGACGGCGCGGTCGCAGTCCAGGGCGCGCGGCGGGTCGAGGTGCCGATCGCCAGGATCGGACGCGGCGTGGTCGACACGACCGGGGCGGGCGACCTGTTCGCCGCCGGCTTCCTGGTCGGCCAGGCGCAGGGACTCGACCTCGAACACTCGCTTCGGATCGGATCGGTCGCCGCGGCCGAGATCATCTCCCACGTCGGAGCCCGCCCCGAAGCGGGCCTCAAGGAATTGGTGGAAAAGCTGTGAAGCGCCTGGCTCGAGATATTCCCTCTCCCCTGCGGGGAGAGGGTGGGTGAGGGGGCTCGGCCGCGGAGGCTATCCTCCGATTCGGAGCCCCCTCTCCCCGGCCCTCTCCCCGCCGGGGAAAGGGGGAATATGAAGCGCCTCGCGGTCTATTGCGGCTCCTCGATGGGCGCCGACCCGCTTTTCGCCGGCGTCGCTCGGGACCTGGGGGCGGAAATGGCCCGCCGCGGGATCGACCTAGTCTATGGCGGCGGCCATCGCGGGCTGATGGGGGTCGTCGCGGACTCGGTGCTCGCGGGCGGCGGCAAGGCGTTCGGGGTCATTCCCCAGGCCCTGGTCGATCTCGAGGTCGCGCATACCGGGCTGACCGAGCTCCACACGGTCGTCTCGATGCACGAGCGCAAGGCCAAGATGACGGAGCTCACCGACGGGTTCATCGCAATTCCAGGCGGGATCGGAACCCTGGACGAGCTGTTCGAGGCCTGGACCTGGAACGCGCTCGGCTACCATTCGAAGCCCTTCTGCCTTCTCAACGTCGCAGGTTTTTGGGACCGGATGATCGAGTTTCTCGACCATGTGACGGCAAGCGGCTTCATGTCGCCGGAGCGGCGCGCCCAGCTTCTCGTCGCGGGCGAGATCGGCGAAGCCATCGAAAAGCTGGACGAAGCCGAAAAAGCCGCCGAAACCCGGATGGTCTGGTAACCGCCTGCACCGTCATTGCGAGTGAAGCGAAGCAATCCAGCGCAGCCTCGCACTCAGGCTGGATTGCTTCGTCGCTTCGCTCCTCGCAATGACGGCCGGGGGACGTTACGGTCAGGCGGCACACCGGCGGGGGAAACAAGAATGAACGACGTCAACCGGATCCTGATGGGAATCGCCGGGATCCTGGTCATCCTCGGGATCGCCTTCCTCCTCTCGTCGAACAAGCGGGCGATCCGGCTCCGGGTCGTCGGCGCCGCCTTCGCGCTTCAGGCGGGGATCGCGGTGCTCGTC
>DASVSP010000111.1:0-10945 GCA_036388065.1 Allosphingosinicella sp. | reverse complement strand
GAGGTCCAGGGCGTCATCGCCCACGAGGTCGGGCACATCACCGGCGGCCACGTCCTCCGGATCCATGAGGGCATCAAGGTCGCCACGGGGATCATGCTTCTCTCGCTCGTCTTGGGCGCCGCGGCGATGGCCGCGGGCGCGGGCGAGGCCGGAATGGGAGTCATGGCCGCGGGGCAGCAGGCGGCGATGGGCAAGTTCCTGGCCTTCAGCCGAACCCAGGAATCGTCCGCGGACGCCGCCGCGGCCGGCTTTCTCGCCAAGTCGCAGACCAACGGCAAGGGCCTGATCACCTTCTTCAAGAAGCTCCAGAACCAGGAATTCCGCTACGCCATCCCGCAGGACAACGGCTACATGCGCACCCATCCGCTGACCGGCGAGCGAATGGCCGCGCTCGAGCAGTCGGTGAAGAGCGCGCCGGGCTGGGGCCGGGCCACCGACCCCAGGCTCGAGGCCCGGTTCCAGCGGGTCAAGGCGAAGCTTTCCGGCTATGTCGAGGATCCGATCCGGACGCGGACCCTTTATCCGGAGAGCAACAAGAGCGTCCCGGCGCGCTACGCCCGCGCTTACGCCTGGCACAAGAGCGCCTATCCGGACAAAGCCCTGGCGGAGGCCGAAAGCCTGCTCGCGGAAGCTCCGGCCGATCCCTATTTCCTCGAGCTCAAGGGCCAGATCCTGCTCGAATCCGGCCGCCCCAACGAAGCGCTCGAGGCGCTTCGCCAGTCGGTCAAATATGCTCCGGACCAGCCGCTCATCGCCGCCCTGTTCGGTCATGCCCTCATCGCCACCGAAAGGCCCGACCATTACGAGGAGGCCAAGCGAGTGCTTCGGGCCGCGATCGGCCGCGACAATTCGAACCCCTTCGCCTGGTACCAGCTCGGAATAGTCTACGACCGGGAAGGCGATCCCGGCCGAGCCGCGCTCGCCACCGCGGAGCGCTACAATCTGCAGGGAGAGCCCCGCCTGGCCCTCGTCAACGCCGAGCAGGCGCTCAAGACCGTACCCTCCGGAACGCCCGACTGGCTGCGCGCGCAGGACATCGCCATGGTCTCGCGCACCGAGGTGGAAAAGAAGAAAAAGAATCGTGACAACTGAGGCTGCGCAGTCGCGCACGGGTTTCGGTGGCTGGAAGACGGCGCTCGTCGCCGGGCTGCTCGGGGCGGCGGTCGGCGGCGGCGCCGTCGCCTATGTCTCGCGCGAGTCGGTCCGCGACTATCTGCTCGAAAATCCCGAAATTCTCCCGGAGGCGATGGACCGGCTTCGCGAGCGCCAGGCTGCGAAAGTCGTCTCGGCCAACCGCTCGGCGCTGGAGCGGCCGTTCGGCGGGGCCTGGGCCGGCGCTCAGGACGGCGACGTCGTCCTGGTCGAGTTCTTCGATTATGCCTGCGGCTACTGCCGCAAGAGCAACAGCGACGTCGACCGGCTGCTTCGCGAGGACCCGAAGCTGAAGGTGGTGTGGCGCGAATGGCCGGTTCTCGGACCCGACAGCGAGGCGGCGGCCCGGGCCAGCCTCGCGGCGGCCACCGCCGGCCGGTTCAAACCCTTCCACGACACACTGTTCGCCGCCGGCCGCCCCACCCCCGAGGCCGTGGCCAAGGCGCGCTCGGCGGCCGGGCCCGCCGCAGACCTTCCAGCCGCCGTCGCCGACCAGGAGCTCGCCCGGAACTTCGATCTCGCCCGCGGCCTCGAGGCCAGCGGCACTCCGACCTTCGTCGTCGGCGACCAGATCCTGCAGGGCGCGGTCGGCTACCAGGCGCTGAAGGACGCGATCGGAGAAGCTCGGGCGAAGAGAAGCTAGCGATCGTCATCCCGGCGAAAGCCGGGACCTCGGGGAGACCCGCCGAGACTTCTTGTCCCGAGGTCCCGGCTTTCGCCGGGATGACGGACTTGGCTTGGAAACCCCCGCCTCCCCCGCCATAACCCCCCAATGCAGCCCTATCTCCAGCTACTCTCCCGAATCCTCGACGAAGGCGCCGAGCAGAAAGACCGGACCGGAGTCGGGACCCTCTCCGTCTTCGGCCACCAGATGCGCTTCGACCTGGCGGACGGCTTCCCGCTTCTGACCACCAAGAAGCTCCACCTGCGCTCGATCGTCATCGAGTTGCTGTGGTTCCTGAAGGGCGAGACCAACATCGCCTGGCTGAAGGAGAACAGGGTCAGGATCTGGGACGAATGGGCCGACGAAGGCGGCGAGCTCGGCCCGGTCTACGGCAAGCAGTGGCGCGACTGGGAAGGGCCCGGCGGGGTCCATGTCGACCAGATCGCCGACCTAATCGCCCTGATCAACCGCGACCCGGCCTCACGGCGGCAGATCGTCTCGGCCTGGAACCCGGCCGAGATCGACCGGATGGCGCTCGCCCCCTGCCACTGCCTCTTCCAGACCCAGGTCGCCCGCGGGCGGCTCAACCTCCAGCTCTACCAGCGCAGCGCCGACGCCTTCCTGGGAGTGCCCTTCAACATCGCAAGCTACGCCCTGCTCACCCACATGCTCGCCCAGCAATGCGGTCTGGAGCCGGGCGTGTTCGTCTGGACCGGAGGCGATTGCCACCTTTATTCGAACCACCTGGAGCAGGCCCGGCTCCAGCTGACCCGGGAGCCGAGGCCCCTGCCCCGGCTCCACATCCTGCGCCGCCCCGAAGCGATCGACCGCTACGAATATGAGGATTTCGAGATCACAGGCTACGACGCCCATCCGCACATCAAGGCGGAGGTTGCGGTTTGACCGGCTCCGTCATCCCGGCGAAAGCCGGGACCTCGGGGAGACCCGCCGTGCATTTTCGGCCTGAGGTCCCGGCTTTCGCCGGGATGACGGTGGACTGACATGTCCACAATCACCATCGTCGTCGCCCGCGCCTCGAACGGGGCGATCGGGCGGGACGGCGGGCTACCCTGGCGGATCCCGGCCGATTTGAAGCATTTCAAGGCTGTGACGATGGGAACGGCGATGGTCATGGGACGCCGGACCTTCGACAGCCTTCCCGGGCTTCTGCCCGGTCGACGGCACATCGTCCTGACCCGGGATCCGGACTGGCGGGCCGAAGGCGTGGAGCGCGCCGGAAGCGTAGACGAGGCGCTCGCCTTGGCGGCCGGCGAGCCCGTCTCCGTAATCGGCGGTGCCGAGATCATCGCCCTCTTCCTTCCGCGCACGAACTCGGTCGAGCTGACCGAGGTCCATGACGAGCCGGAGGCCGACACGTTCATGCCGGCCTTCGACGAGTCGGAGTGGCGGGAAGCGTCGAGAGCGGACCATCCGGGCTACAGCTTCGTCCGGCTGGACCGGCGCCGCTGACCCCCCTCCCTTCCATGGTGGGGAGGAGCCGCTATGCTAAGCTTCGAGCCACCGGGGGAAATATGCGCAAATTCGTCTACGGGCTGCTTGCTTTGCTCGTCATCGCCGTCGGCGCTTTCCTCCTCCTCGGCCCCGGGATCGTCGAAGGCGGGATGAACAAGGTGGTGGACACTCCGCTCCCGGCGATCGGCGAGCGGACGAAGGCGCTCCACGCCCGGCTCGCCATCGCCGACATGCACGCCGACACTCTCCTGTGGCAGCGCAGCCTGCTCGATCCCGCGACTCGCGGCCAGGTTGACCTGCCCCGCCTCGAGGCCGGCAATGTCTCCCTCCAAATCTTCTCCTCGGTGACCAAGACTCCGAAGGGCCAGAATTACGATTCCAACGGCGCCGACACCGACAACATCACCCTGCTCGCCGTCGCCCAGCTGCAGCCGCCGCGGACCTGGAATTCCCTGCTTCAACGGTCGCTCTGGCATGCCGAGAAGCTTCGGCGCGCCGAAGCCGGTTCCAAAGGACGGCTTCGGATCGTGAGGAGCGGAATCGAAGTCCGCCGCCTGCTTGCCGACCGGGCGGCGGGGCGCAAGGTGACCGGCGCATTGCTCTCGATCGAGGGGCTGCAGAACCTGGAAGGCAGCCTCGCCAATGTCGAACGCCTTCATGCCGCCGGCTTCCGGATGGCAGGCCTCGCCCACTTCTTCGACAATGAGGTCGCGGGCTCGATGCACGGGGTGAAGAAAGGCGGGCTGACTCCGCTGGGGCGCCGCGTCGTCCGCGAGATGGAGCGGCGCGGGATGATCGTCGACGTCGCGCATTCGAGCCACGCCGCAGTCGCCGAGGTGCTGGCCATGGCGAAGCGGCCGGTCGTCTCCAGCCATGGCGGGGTGCAGGCGACCTGCCGGGTCAACCGCAACCTTACCGACGGCGAGATTCGCGGCGTGGCGCGCACCGGGGGCCTCATCGGGATCGGCTATTGGGACGCGGCGGTCTGCGACCTCAGGCCCGCCGCGATCGCCGCCGCCATCGCCCACGTCCGCGACCTCGTCGGGATCGACCATGTCGCCCTCGGCTCGGATTTCGACGGCGCGGTCACAACGGGCTTCGACACCGCCGGGCTGGCCAACGTCACCCAGGCTCTCGTGGCGAGGGGCTTCACCGACGAGGAGATCGCAAAGGTGATGGGCGGCAACCTGCTCCGGCTGCTTGCGAGCCTGCCGTAGCCATGGTCCCTCTCCTCCTCGCCGCCGCCCTCCAGACGGTGCAGCCCGCCGAAGTGAAGTCGTTCGGCCGCTGGTCGGTCGGATGCGACAATGGCCGTGCGTGCCGCGCCGTCTCGCTCCTCGGCCACGAGGACGAAGAAGTGCCGCCGATGGCCTTGGACCGCGGACCGGAGCGGCAGGCGCGGCCGGTGCTCACCTTCCCCGGCAGGGCCGATCGCTGCACGTCCTTCGCGATGTTCGTCGACGGCAAGAGGCTTGCGCAGAGCCTGGACCTGGGTTGCGGCGCGGCGAGGGCGCAGGCCCTGGCGGCGGCGACGGACGCCGTCGTGGCGGCCATGCGATCGTCGGACCGGCTGCAGATCAGGGACAGGAGCGGCAAGCTCGTCGCCCACTATTCGCTGACGGGCGCGGCCGCCGCGCTGCGCTATATGGACTCGGTGCAGCGCCGGGTGGGAACCGTGACCGCGCTGGTGGCGCTCGGGTCCCGGCCGGCCTCGGCCGTACCGGCGCCCCCGCCCCTGCCGGTCGTCCGGGAGGTCCGCCCGGCGAGGCCGGGCAAGGGACCGCCTTTGGCCCGGGCACTGGTCGGCACCTGGCGGGCAAGACATCGCTGCGAGCGCGTCGGGAACCAGCCCGAACCCTCCTACCGCCTCGACGACAGCCACTTCCTTTTCGTGATCGTGTGCCAGGGCGGCTCCCGCGACCTCTGGCCGATGGTCCTCACGGCCACAAGGCGGGACGGCCGGGACGCCCGTCCGGCGCGCTTCGATTACGATTCGAGCTACGGCGAGGGCGATCCCGCCCCGACGGCGCCGGTCAATGCGAGCTGGGACGTCGCGAAAGGCCGCCTCACCAGCGGTTGGAGCGGCGAGTGCGGCTTCGTGGAGGAATGGGCGTGGGACGGCAGCCGCTTCCGCCTCGCCGAGCATGTGGAGATGGTGAGCGGCACCATCGACCGTTTCTCGCGCAATTGCTCGTCCGGCCTCGATTTCTGGATCCCGACCTGGCGGGCACGGGTGGTTCGCGCCAGGGGCCGATGATCGCTGACGCGTTGTCGAGGCCGGTCCCCTCCCCTATACGACCCGCCATGGAGCGGCTGGACGGCGGCTCGGCGGTTCCGCAGGCGCTTCGCGGGGGTATCGTCGCGCTCGGCAATTTCGACGGATTTCACATCGGCCACCAGGCGGTGGTCGGCCGAGCCGTCGAGCGCGGCCGGGCCGAGGGCCGGCCTGTGCTGGTTGCGACCTTCGATCCGCATCCGGTGCGCTACTTCCGTCCCGATGCGCCCCCGTTCCGACTGACCAGCCTCGACCAGCGCCGGCGGCTGTTCGCCTCGGCCGGCGCGGACGCGATGATCGTCTTCCGGTTCGGAAGCGAGCTTGCGGCGACTCCGGCCGGGGATTTCATCTCGCAGACCCTGCTCGGCCTGATCGGCGCCGCGGGCGTGGTGACGGGCGAGGACTTCACCTTCGGCCAGGGCCGCGGCGGCAATATCGGAGTGCTCGCCGAAGCCGGACGGCGGCTCGGCTTTTCGGTGGATCCGGTGGCTCCGATTTCCGACGAGGAGGGACCGATCTCGTCGAGCCGGATCCGAAGCGCCCTCCAGGCCGGGGACTGCAGGGCGGCGGCGCGGCTTCTCACCCGGCCCTTCGCGATCGAGGGAGTCGTCGAGCATGGCGACAAAAGGGGGCGCGAGATCGGCTATCCGACCGCCAATCTCGCGCTCGGCCCATATCTGCGGCCGCGTTTCGGAATCTATGCGGTAAGAGGCCGGCTCGACGACGGCACGGTCCTCGGCGGCGCCGCCAATCTCGGGATCCGCCCGACCTTCGAGCCGGCCAAGGAGCTGCTCGAGCCCTATTTCTTCGACTTCCGGGGCGACCTTTACGGGCGCACCCTCGAAGTCGAGCTGATCGACTTCCTTCGGCCGGAGGCGAAATATGACGGCCTCGAGGCGCTCCAGGCGCAGATGGCGGCCGATTGCGACGAGGCACGGCGAAGGCTTGCGGAATGAAGGCCTGGCAATGGGTCGGAACGGGCGTCGCCGCCTTCGCAGTGACGGTGTCGCTGATCAACGCCTCGTGGATCGCGCCCCGGTCGCAAAAGCCCCTGATCCTGGTCGCCCATCGCGGCCTCGCCCAGCAGTTCGACCGAGCCGGGGTCGGCCGCGACACCTGCACCGCGACCCGGATTCGCCCTTCGGAGCATGATTTCATCGAGAATACGCTGCGCTCCATGTCCAACGCCCGCCATTTCGGCGCGGACGCGATCGAGCTCGACGTTCAACCGACCAGCGACGGGCAGATGGTCGTCTTCCACGACTGGACCCTCGACTGCCGCACCGAAGGCAAGGGGCCGGTTCGCCGGAAGACGCTGGCCGAGCTGAAGACGCTCGACGTCGGCTACGGCTACACGGCCGACGGAGGCAAGACCTTCCCGCTGAGGGGACGGGGCGTGGGCGGAATGCCGACGGTCGAGGAAGCCCTTCGCGAGACTCCGCGGATGCGGCTCTTCTTCAACTTCAAGAGCAAGGATCCGGGGGACGCGGATGCTCTCGTTGCCGCCTTCCGCCGCGCCGGGGTCGAGATCGACGGCAAATACGTCTTCTACGGCCATCCGCGGGTCACCGGCCGGTTGAAGCAGCTGGTGCCGGGTGCCTCGACCTACTGGAAGGACTCGATGAAGACGTGCCTCACCGATTACGTGAAGTGGGGGTGGACGAGCTTCATCCCCGAGACCTGCCGCGAGACCGTGGTCGCGGTGCCGCTCAACTACCAATGGGCGATCTGGGGCTGGCCCAAGCGTTTCGTCGCCCGCATGGAGAGCGTCGGGACCAAGGTCATCCTGCTCGGCCCCTACGAAGACGGGGAGATCGCCGGGATCGAGCGCGCCGAGCAGCTCGCCAGGGTCCCGCGCGACTTCCGGGGCTATTTGTGGATCGAGGATTTCTACACGGTCGGGCGGGCGCTGGAGAATTGAGGCCCCGGCGAAAGCCGGGGCCCAATGCGGCGGCCAATCCGTCATCCCGGCGAAAGCCGGGACCTCAGGACAAGAAGTCTCGGCGGGTCTCCCCGAGGTCCCGGCTTTCGCCGGGATGACGGGTGTTCCCTTCCCCCGCCTTCCCGGCTAATCCCCCCGCCAATGTCCGAAAAACCCGACACCGCCAAGCAGGATTGGCGCGACACGGTCTTCCTCCCCAAGACCGACTTCCCGATGAAGGCCGGCCTTGCGAGCAAGGAGCCGGCCATTCTCGAGCGCTGGGCGCGGATCGGGCTCTACAAGCGGCTTCGCGAGGCCCGCGCGGGGCGCGAGCGCTTCATCCTCCACGACGGCCCGCCCTATGCGAACGGCGACATCCACATGGGCCACGCCATGAACAAGATCCTGAAGGACATGGTGGTCCGCTCCCAGTCGCTGCTCGGCAAGGACGCGCCCTACGTTCCGGGCTGGGACTGCCATGGGCTTCCGATCGAGTGGAAGATCGAGGAGCAATACCGCAAGAAGAAGCTCGACAAGGATTCCGTGCCGCCGAAGGAATTCCGAGCCGAGTGCCGCGCCTATGCGGAAAAGTGGGTGGCGATCCAGTCGGAGCAGTTCCAGCGCCTCGGAGTGATGGGCGAGTGGGACGACCCTTATCTGACCATGAAGTTCGAGGCCGAGGCGAAGATCGTCGAGGAGCTGTTGAAGTTCGCCGAGAGCGGCCAGCTCTACCGCGGCGCCAAGCCGGTCATGTGGTCCCCGGTAGAGAAGACCGCGCTGGCCGAGGCCGAGGTCGAATATGAGGAGATCGTGTCGACTCAGATCGACGTGGGCTTCGAGATCACGCAAAGCCCGCTCGAGGAGCTGGTCGGCGCCGCGGCGGCGATCTGGACGACGACGCCCTGGACGATCCCGGTGAACCAGGCGATCGCCTACGGCCCCGAAATCGACTATTGGCTCGCGCGCTTCGATCACGACGCGGGCACCTTCACCGTGCTCGTCGCCCGCGACCTGATCGAGAGCTTCGGCGGCCGGATCGGCCACCCGGTGGTGGTCAAGATCGGTACCGACGGCGGCACCGTGACTCCGCTCAAGAGCTTCAAGGGCGCTGAGCTCGCCGGTACCGTCGCCCGGCACCCGATGCACGAGCTGGGCGGCTTCTTCGCCAGGCCTCGCCCCTTCCTGCCCGGGGATTTCGTCACCACCGAGCAGGGCACCGGGCTGGTCCACCTGGCGCCCGACCATGGCGAGGACGATTTCCTGCTCTGCAAGGCGCACGGCATCGACCCCGTCTTCGCGGTGGACGATGCCGGCTTCTACCGGAACGACTGGGAGTGGCTCGGCGGGCTAGGCTCCGTCATCAACGCCAAGTTCAACGCGCCGGACGGGCCGATCTGCACCGGGCTTCGCGAGGCCGGCGGGCTGCTCGCGGCATCGGCGGATTTCCGCCACTCCTACCCGCACAGCTGGCGCTCCAAGGCCAAGATCATCTTCCGCTGCACCCCGCAATGGTTCATCCCGATGGATCAATCCCCCTCTCCCCAGGGGGGAGAGGGCTTGAGACAGACCGCCCTCGCCGCCATCGACGAGACCCGCTGGGTGCCCGAAAAGTCGAAGAACCGAATCCGGGCCATGGTCGAGGGCCGGCCCGACTGGGTGATCAGCCGGCAGCGCGCCTGGGGAGTGCCGATCGCGCTCTACGTGCACCGCAAGACCGGCGAGTATCTCAAGGACGCGGTCGTCAACTCGCGGATCATCCGCGCATTCCACGAAGGCGGGGCCGACGCCTGGTTCGGGGCCGACCACCAGGCCATGCTCGGCAACGGCTACAGCCTCGAGGACTACGAGCCCGTCAACGACATCCTCGACGTCTGGTTCGACAGCGGGTCGACCCACAGCTACGTCGTCGAGGCGCGCTACGGCGAGGGGGTCCGGGCCGACCTCTACGTCGAAGGCTCCGACCAGCATCGCGGCTGGTTCCAATCGTCGCTGATGGAGAGCTGCGGGACCCGCGGCCGGGCCCCCTACGAAGCGGTGCTCACCCACGGCTTCGCGCTCGACCAGAACATGCGCAAGATGTCGAAGAGCCTCGGCAACACGATCGATCCGCTCGCCGTGCTGAACGAGAGCGGGGCCGACATATTGCGGCTCTGGACCGCCTCGACCGACTATTTCGAGGACGTCCGGATCGGCAAGGAAGTGCTCGCCACCACCACCGACGCCTATCGCAAGCTGAGGAACACCTTCCGGTATCTGCTCGGGGCACTGGCCGGTTTCGACGAGGCGGAGCGCGTGCGGGCGGCGGAGATGCCGGAGCTGGAGCGCTGGGTCCTCCACCGGCTCGCCGAGCTCGATGCCGAGCTGCGCGAAGCCATCGAGGCGTTCGAGTTCAACCGCTACGTCCGCCTGATCTCGAACTTCGCCAACGACGATCTCTCCGCCTTCTTCTTCGATATCCGCAAGGACAGCCTTTATTGCGACGCACCGTCGTCGCCCAAGCGCCGCGCCTATCGCACCGTGCTCGACTCGGTGTTCCACGCCTTGGTGCGCTGGATGGCGCCGGTGCTGTGCTTCACCACCGAGGAGGTCTGGCGGACCCGCTTTCCCGACGAGGGCGGCTCGGTGCACCTGCTGGAATGGCCGGAGATCGATTCGCGCTGGCGCGACGAGGCCCTCGGCTCGAGATGGGCGCTGATCCGGGCAACGCGGGAGAACGTCACCGAGAGCATCGAGCCGCTTCGCCGCGAGAAGGTGATCGGCTCGAGCCTCGAGGCCAAGGTGCTTTATCCCGATTCCCAGATCGACCTGCTCGACACCGAGCTTTCCGACCTGGCCGAGATCTACATCGTCTCCGAGGTCGCCCAGGCGCAGAGCGAGACGATCGAAGTGACCAAGTCCGATTTCGGGAAATGCGGGCGCTGCTGGCGGCTGCTTCCGGAAGTCGGCGAGGACGGGGGCCTGTGCGCCCGCTGCGAGGGGGTTGTGAATGGCTGATCTGTCCCGCGATTCGGAACGGGTGAGGAAGAACCGAAGGATCGGTGTCACGGTGGCCGCTCTGGTCTTCGTCGTCGACCAGGCGGTGAAATGGGTGGTGACCTACCCGCTTCAGCTGCCGCATCGGCTGACCATCGACGTCCTGCCCTTCTTCACCTTGCGCTGGCTGAAGAATACCGGCGTCTCCATGGGCCTGCTCCCCGCCGACAGCGAGCTCGGCCGCTGGCTTCTCGTCGCCCTCACCTGCGCGATCGCCGCCTTCGTCACCTTCTGGATGTGGCGGGAGAAGCGCCGCGACGACGCGGTCGCGCTTTCCCTGGTGCTCGGCGGGGCGCTCGGCAACATCCTCGACCGGGTGCGGCTGGGCTATGTCGTCGACTATGCCGACCTGCATTTCGGGAGCATTTCTCCCTTTTTGGTCTTTAACGTGGGCGACGCTGCCATTACCATCGGCGTCCTGCTATTG
>DASVSP010000110.1:0-35202 GCA_036388065.1 Allosphingosinicella sp. | reverse complement strand
CCGCAGCGGACGGTGGCGCCGCAGCGCGGGTAGCCGGAGCCGGCGGCGGCGCCGGCGCGAACGTTGGTCCTGATCTTCATGTTACATTCCTTCCACGTTGTTCAGTTGTCCAAGGCACCCGGCCGGCCCAGGGCCGACCGGGTGCCTTGAACGAGCGCTTAGAGCGCGTAGGTGGTGGTTCCGCCGCAGCGGGTGCCGCCGCCGCAACGGACGGTGGCGCCGCAACGGGGGCTGACGGAGGCGCCGGCGCGAACGTTGGTCCTGATTTTCATGTTAGCTTCCTCTCAATTGTGCGCTTGATTGCGCATTATCCGGCCGCCCACTGAGGACCGACCGAATCTCTTCTATCGCTTAGTAAGCGTAGACGGTGCTGCCGCCGCAACGGGTCGAGCCGCCGCAACGAGTGGAGCCGCCGCAACGGTCGACGGTGCCGCCGCAACGATCGATGCGCGAAGCGGCGCCGGCGCGAACATTGGATTTGATTTTCAATTTAGCTTCCTTCCACGTCTGCGCCTATTGCGCCTTCTCCGACCGGCTGCATGCCCGCCGAAAACCTTTCGTCAGCCTCCCCGGGTTTTCACCCTCCGCCCGGCCGACAATCGGGAGATCGACCAGGGCCCCCGCCGGTCGCGCTCCACATGAGCTTAGTTTCCTTCGTCGAGTTTCCCGATATTCGATCCGGCTTCCTCCACGTCTGCGCTCCGGCCACGCCTCATTGCGCGGCCGGCTCGTCCAGCTTGATTTCCCTCGGCGCGAGAGCGATGTTTCGAACGCCTTCGGTGATTGTGACACTGTCGACCGTGACGTCGATCGTGACTCCGAGGAACTTGGCGATATCGTCGATGAGGAACGGAACCTCGATCCTCTCGTCCTTCGAATCGACGCTCTTATCGAGACCGACGTAGGTCGCCAGGTCGCGTCCGTAGAAGGTCTCCTTCGGCTTCTCGCGGCCGAGCAGATTGTTGATCCGGTCCTGCACGTCGAGCGACAGCCGAAGCGCCACCTGGACGAAGCTGATGAACCGGCCCAGCCAGTCCGCCATCTGGGCGAAGAGCTCGTCGCCGTCCGGAAGATCGTGGAACTGGCGGGCGAAAAGCCCCCGGAGCGCTTCCATGGTCTTTTCCGGAAGCGGCGGCAGGTTTTCGTACAGCTCCTCGAGCGACGGTTCCGGGTAGCGACCGGTCAATCCGAAGCCGCATTTCTGGTACATCTCGTTATAGGCGATCAGGCGGCTTTTCCGGAACGCGTCCGATTTGAGCCAGCCCACGTCCTGGGTGACTTCGTGGATTTTCTCGGTGCGCTGGCGAAGCTTGTCCAGGCTCGGCGAGTCGGATTTCGTCCAGTTGTTGACGATCTCCCTCAACTGGGCATGGCCGGCCGTCGAGGTCGGGAAGAGCGAGAAGACGGAACCGAAAGCCTGAAGTCCGAGCAGGCCGTAGTCCATCGCCCCGTCGACTTCATCGAGCGCCGCTTGCACTTCCGGATCGATCTCGTCCGGCCAGCCGCCCTTCGGGTCGGCGCGGTCGAGAATGACAGCGAGGAAATCGTCGACCATCGACGGCGGGCCGGCGCAGACGCCCTGCCCGGTATGGAACGAATAATTGCGCTCGGCATATTGATGCGCCTCGAACCCGGTCATCGGAGTCGTGCCCGACCGCGTCGGCTCGCCGAACGGAACGAACAGCATGTGGTGCATCAGCATGCGAAGGCCGTCGGTCAGCCGGAAGGCCGACGAAAGCGCGGGATGAAGCTTGCCGTTCTCGACTCGGTTCTCGACCCGCATCACCTGGTAGGTGGGAAGCGCGAGCACGCAAACCGTCATCCGCTCGATGTCGCCGACCGTCCAGCCGCGCTCGTCGATCTCGGGGAAGCGCGCCCGATAGGCGTCGCTGACCTTGCGGACGATCACCATCATGTGCCGCCACTGGTTGCGCATGATCCTGAGCGCAGTGACGTTCATCGGGAGATCGGGCTGATAGCGCGTCCCCGAATAGGTACAGGTCCGCCACAGCGTCGGACGGTCGAGCCGCATGGCGGGCGGGAACACGTTGGCCTCGCCGACCTGCCGGTTGTCCTGGTCTATATACATGTGCGCGACACGGAAGATCGGGATGACGAGCTCGATATAGCCGGTCTCGAGCGGCCGGCCGCGGATCATGGCCATGATCTCTTCGGCGTCGTCCCAGGTCTTCCCGGTATCGATCTTCGCGGGCATCAGGAGCGTCTCGCGCTCCTCGTGGCGAAGCGCCGCGGGAACGTCTTCCACCTCGTCCGCATATTTGAGGACGTCCGCTTCGATCAGGTCCTCGAGCATTTCGCGAACGCGCGGCCACTCATACTCGCCCCATTGCAGAGCGTCGCCGGCCCGGAAGCGCGATTGCTTGATCAGCGTCTCTCCGAAGGAATAGAAAGCCGGATCGTCGAAAGCGATCTCCTTGTCGCGAAAGAAGATACGCAGCTCGCGCGGAGTCTCCTCGTCTTCCCAATATTGCGAAAAGGCGCCTTTCGACATCGGGAACAGGAGCTCGTCGTCCTGATGCAGGGCACGCTTTTGGCCGGTGTCGTCCTCGTCGGACGAGGCGTCGGCAAAACCGACATCTGCGGAACCGATTGCCGAATCTTGGTTGGAAAGCGTAGACATACGTCGACAATACTCCGTCGCGGCTACGAACGGGGGAAATCGCTCCCCCGTCGATCCTGGCCGGGGAGACTCAGGCTGGCTGAGGGGCCCCGGTCACTGAGACGATAGGCCACGAACGGACCAACTCAAGCTCATTTGATTCGCATTTCGGATGTATCCGTGGAAACGCTAAGTTGCCTGTAGGAGAAAGCGGTTTCCGCGTGAAAAGCCCCGGTTTCGGATCAATAATGACCGTAGTTGTACCGCCCTACCGGCAACTCAACCAGGCAGGTTAACTTCTGCCGCGGGGCCGTTGGGGCGGCGAGCCCGCCAACGTGCTTTGATTTCCAAAACTCTTCCAATAAGCAGTGCCGGGGAGCGAGCCTTGGCGTTGCGCCGTGCGGAATCAGATGGTTAAGGTGGTTGCGGGGAGAGTGAGTTGACGTTCCAGTTTTCCAAGACGGCCCAATCGCTGGCGCTCGACTCGTCGCGGATCGTCCTGGTCTCCCTGGCGCTGGCCGGCCTCGCCCTCGTGGCGTGGCTGCTCTGGTTCGGATTCGGCAACGTCACCGTCTACGAAGTCTCCCGGCAGGCGCGGCTCCAGGTGGGAAGCGCGCCGCGCGAAATCTCCTCGCTGCTGGCAGGCCGGCTTACCCGCGCGCCCATCGTCATCGGCCAGAAGGTCCGCGCCGGAGACGTGCTGGTCGAGCTGGATTCGACCCGGCAGCAGCTTCGGCTCGCCGAAGCGCAGGCGCGGCTCCCGCTCTATCCCGCCAAGATCGCTTCCCTGAGGAAGGAGATCGCCTTTCTCGGACGCGTTCTCGAGAATGAGCAGCGCTCCACGCTCGCCGCCGTGCGTGCGGCCCAGGCCCGGCTCCAGGGAGCGAATGCGGCCTCGAAGTTCGCCGCCGACAGCGCGGCCCGGATCAGGAGCGACGCGGCGACCGGCGGATCTGCCGCCGTCGACGCGGTCAGGGCGGCTGCGGACGCCCGCAAGGCCGAGTCCGAGCGCGACATCTCCGCGGCCGATCTCGCCCGGCTCGGAGTCGATGCGACCGTCAACGCCGACCAGACCCGGGTCCAGATCGAGAAGCTGACCCGCGACCTGCTGGCGACCGAGGCCGAAGCGGCCTCGACTCGCGAATCGATCCAGCAGCTGCGCCTCGAAGTGGCGAATCACCAGATCCGGGCTCCGGTTTCCGGAGTCGTCGGTGAGATGCGCGCGCTGAGCTCCGGGACGTATGTCGCTCCGGGTCAGAAGCTTGCGACGATCATCCCCGAGGGCGACCTGCTGATCGTCGCGGATTTCGACCCGACGACGGCGCTCGGCCGGATCCGGCCGGGGCAGACGGCCCGGTTCCGGCTCGAAGGCTTTCCCTGGGTGCAGTTCGGAACGATCGAGGCCACCGCCATCCGAGTCGCTGGCGAAATCCGCGACCAGTCCTTGCGTGCCGAGTTCCGGATCCGGCGCGACGCGACCCGGGGCCTGGTTCTTCGCCACGGGCTTCCCGGCAGGATCGAGGTGAGGGTCGAGACGGTGTCCCCCGCCAGGCTCCTCTTGAGGTCGGCCGGACGGATGACGGAAGGCCCCGAGCCCCGGGCCCGCGCCGGCCGATGAGCGAGGTCGAGGACAAGCCCAGGGGGCGCCGCTTCCTTGCGGTCGAGGTCGTCCAGGTCTCGACGATGGATTGCGGACCGGCGGCTTTGAAATGCCTGCTCGAAGGCCATCATGTTCCGATCAGCTTCGGCCGATTGCGCGAAGCCTGCCAGACCGACGTGGACGGCACCTCGATCGACACGATCGAACAGATCGCCAGGGACCTGGGCCTCAAGGCCGAGCAGGCGCTGGTCCCGGTCGACCACGTCACCCTCGCCAGCGCCAAGACTCTTCCGGCGATCGTGGTGGTCAATCGCGGCGCCGCGCTCCACTTCGTCGTCGCCTGGCGCCGCCACGGCCGCTTGCTTCAGGTGATGGATCCCGCGGTCGGCCGCCGCTGGGTCACTCTTCGCCAGTTCCGGCAGGAGATCCACGTCCATACGCAATCGGTCGACATCCCCGACTGGCTCGACTGGGCCGCGACCGACGACTTCCTCGATCCGTTGCGGGAGCGGCTGGGTCTGCTCGGTGCAAACCGGGTGCTCGTCGACGAGCTCGTGTCAGGTGCCGCGGCTGGTCCGGGCTGGCATCCGCTGGCGGCGCTGGATGCGGGCATCCGACTCGTCCAGTCGCTGATCGACAATGGCGGCATAAAGCCCGGGACAGAAGCCCAAGGCGTGCTTCGCGAACTCGTTCGAGACGCCTGCGAGAGCCACGCCGCCGGGCGGGCCGACTCGCTGATTCCGAAGCCCTTCTGGTCGGTCGTCGAGGACCAGCCGCCGTCCGCCGGGTCGAACGGCACGCTCAAGGTCAGCGGTGCGGTCGTCCTCGGAGTCGAGGGTCTCAGGTCGGACGATTCCGAGGCCGCCGAAAAGCGCAAGCCGCTCTCGCTCGAGCTTGCGGCCGCGCTTGCCGAAAAGCCCGTCCCGCCGCTTGCGGCCTTGTGGAAGATGCTGGGAGAGGACGGATTGCTTGCCCCGCTCGCCCTGGTCCTCGCCGGCGCCTTCGCGGTGAGCGCGGCGATGATCGAGGCGCTGCTGTTCCGCGGGATCTTCGACATATCGGCGCAGCTCGCTCTGCCCAGCCAGCGTCTGCTCGCTGCGATCGGGCTGCTCATCTTCGCTGCGATCCTGCTCGCGATCGAATATGCGAGCGGGCTCGGCACTTTGCGCTGGGGACGAAAGCTCGAGGCGCGGCTTCGAATGGCTTTGCTGGCCAAGCTTCCCCGCCTCAACGACCGCTATTTCCACAGTCGCCCGATCTCCGACATGGCGGACCGAAACCACAATATCCAGGCGGTGCGCGGAGTGCCCGGCCTGGGGCTGCGGCTGATCCAGTCCGTGCTGGAGCTTGCGATCACCTTCGCCGGGGTCGTGATCCTCGCTCCGGCCAGCTGGCCGGCCGCCGGGCTTCTCGCCCTCGTCGCGCTCGGCTTTCCCTTCACGACCCAGCATCTGCTCAACGAACGCGACCTCAGGGTGCGCAACCATGCCGGAGCGCTCAACAGCTTCTATCTCGACTCGATGCTCGGTCTCGCGCCGGTGAGGGCGCATCGCGCCGAACGCAGCGTCCAGGGGCAGCATGAAAGCCTGCTGGTCGAATGGTACAAGTCGCTTCGAGGCCTGATCAACCTTTCGCTCACCACCGACCTGGTTCAGTCGCTGATCACCACGGCGCTCGTCGGAGCGCTGCTTCTCACGCACTTCTTCAGCGCCGGGCGGGTTACCGGCTCCGATCTGCTGCTCGTCTTCTGGGTTCTGAAGCTGCCTGCCCTCGGCGGCCAGATCGCCCGGCTGGTCCATCAATATCCGGCGCAGCGCAACGTCCTGTCGCGCCTGCTCGAGCCGCTGTCGGCGCCCGAGGACCTCGAGCTGACGGACGAGGAGCGGGCGGCGATCGCGACCCGGCAGAGGAAATCGGCGGGCCAGGGAGTCGCGCTCGAATTTCACGACGCGAGCGTGCTCGCCGCGGGCCACACCATACTTCAGTCGGTGGACCTGTCGATCGCTCCCGGCGAGCATGTCGCCATCGTGGGAATGTCGGGCGCGGGCAAATCGTCGCTGCTCGGAGTCCTGCTGGGCTGGCACCGCCTTGCCACCGGCCGACTCGAGATCGACGGCAAGCGCGCCCGGGCGCGGGACATAGAGGCGCTTCGCCACGAGACGGCATGGGTCGACCCCGCCATCCAGATCTGGAACCGCTCGCTGCTCGACAATCTCACCTACGCGTCGAGCGACGAGACCACTCTCGGCGTCGGGGAGGTGATTGCGGCGGCTCGGCTCCGGGGCGTCACCCAGAAACTCCCGCAAGGCCTGCAGACCCTTCTCGGCGAAGGCGGCGGCCTTCTGTCGGGCGGCGAAGGCCAGCGGGTCCGCCTCGCGCGCGCCCTGCTCAGCCCGACGACCCGACTCGCACTGCTCGACGAACCCTTCCGCGGCATGGACCGAACCCAGCGCCGGGCCCTGCTCGCCGAAGCGCGGCAATGGTGGGCGTCCGTGACGTTGCTGTGCGTCACCCACGATGTCGCCGAAACCATGGGCTTCGACCGGGTTCTCGTCGTCGAGGACGGCCGGATCATCGAGGACGGAGCGCCCGAGGCCCTGATGGCGCGCGAATCGCGCTATCGCGACCTGGTCGACGCCGAAGCCGATGTCGGCGAGTCGATCTGGAAGGGCGATTTCTGGCGGCGCCTGACCCTGTCCGGGGGCCGCCTGAAAGCCAGCGAGACCCTGTAATGGCGGATGCCGGAATCGACATCGGCGCGGCCGAGCCCGATCATCGGATGATGGACGCGATGCGCCAGTTCCTCTGGCCTTTCGCGCGCGTCGGCGAGGGCATCGAGGAGCTTTCGCGCCGCGCCGGGCTGCGCCCGAAAGCGGGATCGGATTCGGTCAAGGTTCCCGCTTCGATCGCGGCGGGCAACGCCCGCAACCTCGCCGACTGGTTCGAGTGGGCCGCCGAGCATCTCGGGATCGAGGCCAATCTGGTCCAGACGCCCGTGTCCGAAATGCCCGATCTGCTGCGCGCCGGCGGACCGGCGGTCTTCCCCAACGGCATGTACGGGGCGCCCGGGGTCTTCCTGCTGGTCGGATGGCGGCGAGGCAGGCCGCTGATGCTTGCCCCGGACCTGCGGATCCGCTCCTGCGATCCGGAGCATCTTCGGGGCATGATCTGCTGGCCCCGCGAAGGGCCTCTGATCCCCGAGATCACCCGGCTGGTCCGAGCGACCGGGATCGACTCGCGCCGCGAGCCGCAGGTCCGAGCCGCGATGCTTCGGGAGCAGCTCGCCCAGTGGGAGGTCGAGCGCATCTGGGTGCTTCGGCTGGCGCCCTCGGCGAACTTCTGGAAGCAGCTCTCCCGGATCGGCGCCTTCCGGAAGGTCGCGGCCATGACCGGCCTCTTCGCGGTGAGCTACGTGGCCGAGATCGCCGGCTGGGCGCTGATCGGCTCGGCGGCGCTGGGCGGCACGTTCGACCTCGGCTGGTTCATGGCCTGGCTGATCCTGATGGGGACGATGATTCCCCTTCAGACCGTTGGCGGCTGGTGGTCCGCAACCCTGGCGCTGGACGCCGGGCGCCTCCTCAAGGCGCGGCTCCTCGCCGGCGCGCTGCGAATGTCGTCGGACAGCATCAAGCGGCAAGGCGTCGGTCAGCTGCTCAGCCGGGTCGTCGAATCGCAGGCGCTCGAATCGCTGTCGCTCAACGGCGGGATGGCGCTTCTGCGCTCGATCCTTCAGCTCGGCTTCGCCGCGTGGATCCTCGCCCAGGGAGTCGCCCCGGGCCTTCATCTCCTTCTGCTGGGCGGTTGGACCCTTCTCGCCGTCGCCTTGAGCTGGAACTTCTTCCGGAAGCTTCGGGCCTGGACGATGACCCGGCTCGACATGACCCATGAACTCATCGAGGTGATGGTCGGCCATCGAACGCGCCTGGCGCAGGAGCCGGCCGACCGGAGCAATGAAGGCGAGGACAGCGCTCTCCAAAACTATCTCCAGGTTTCGGGGGCGATGGACTGGACCGCCGTCTCGACCACCCTCGGCGTCTCGTCGGGCTGGGTGATCGTCGGACTGATCGGCCTGGTTCCGGCCTTCGTCGGAGATCTGCAGGTTTCGTCCACCGCGATCGCGATCAGCCTGGGCGGGATATTGTTCGCCCAGCGCGCCTTCGGCGGAATCTCCGAGGGCCTGTCCGCGGCCGGGCGCGCCTGGGTGGCCTGGGACCAGGTCGCGCCGATGTTCCACGCCGCCCGCAACAAGACTTCGTCCAAGGCCTACGTCACCCTCGAGCAGATGGAAAATGCATCGGTCAAGATGCCCCTGATCGACGCCCAGGCCCTTTCCTTCGCCTATCCGTCGAGCAACGAAACCGTGATCGAGGCCACCGACCTCGTCATCTCCCATGGCGACCGGATCCTGCTCGAAGGCGCGTCGGGCGGCGGCAAATCGACCCTGGCCGGGCTACTCACCGGGCTGAGCACCCCGAGGTCGGGACTTCTGCTCCTGAACGGGCTCGACCGCCACACCCTGGGCGACGACTGGCACCGCCTCGCCACCTCCGCTCCCCAGTTCCACGAGAACCACATCCTTTCGGGATCGATCGCGTTCAACCTGCTGATGGGGCGGCAATGGCCGGCGCCCGGGCCCGATATCACGGAGGCGCTGGAGCTTTGCCAGGAGCTCGGGCTCGGTCCGCTGCTCGAGCGGATGCCGGGCGGAATGAACCAATATGTCGGCGAAACCGGATGGCAGCTTTCGCACGGCGAGCGAAGCCGGATCTATCTGGCCAGGGCGCTCCTGCAGCGCGCGCACCTGACCGTGCTCGACGAGAGCTTCGCTGCACTCGACCCCGAGACCCTGGCGCTATGCCTCGACTGCAGCCTGAAGCGTGCGAGCACGCTCATGGTCATCGCCCATCCGTGAGCCGTCCGGCCTGCTCGGTCGCCTCGGAGCCCTGGCCCGAACGGCCAGGATCAGGCCGGGGGTCTCGGTCAGGCAGCCACCAGTGGGCAAGGCAATCCCGGCACGTCGACCCGAAACTCGAACAGGTCTCCTGCCTGGGGTTGCCGCTCTATCTCGGACGGCGACAGCAGGTGGCGTGCCGTCGTGGCGTAGGCGGTGCGCAGATCTTCGCCTCCAAAGGCGATCTTGGTAATGTTGGCGACCGGAAAGCGAACGCGCTCGAGAAGCTCCCCCGCGGGCGAATAGCGCCGGGCTTCCCAGCCGCCATAGAGGCCGATCCAGACGCAGCCCTCGCTGTCCACGGTCGGGCCGTCCGGATGGCCGTCGCCCGGATCGATCCGCGCGAACGGCCGGGAAGGCCCGAGCGCTCCGTCGTCGCCGACGTCGGCGCAGTCGATCGATCGGGCGCGGGTGTCCACGAAGTAGAGTATCCGGCCGTCAGGCGACAGGGCCGGGCCGTTGGTGATCGCGATCCCGTCGAGGCCGGTCGGGACGACCAGTCCGCGGTGGAAGGCATAAAAGGCGCCGGTCTTTCCAGCCTCGCCATTGTCCATGGTCCCGAACCAGAGCCGTCCGCCCGGACCGACCGTCCCGTCGTTGAGACGGTTGTTCGGCCGCTCCGGCTCGACCTCGGCGATCAGTGTGAACCGTCCGGTCGACTCGTCGAACCGGTGAAGCCCGCTCATCAGCCCTGCGACGAATCCTCCGTCGGCGGCTGGAAGGACGAAGCCGACCTGCTCTGGCGCGACCCAGGTCTGCCGGTCGCAGGACTTCGGATCGAAGCGGTGGATCTTGCGCTTCTTGATGTCGGTGAACCACAGGGCCCCGTCCCGCGGCACCCAGACCGGGCCCTCGCCGAGCTCGGCCGCGACGTTCCAGATGCTTGTCGGTTCGGTGCAAGCCATGGCGGACGCTCCTGCCAGATGTTGCGGCAAGGTCAATGGCCGGCTTTTCAGCGCCGATGATGTTCGCTATTTGTTCTGGGTGTCCGACATTCCCACCGCCTACCCCCTGCGCGACCTGTTCGACGTCGCCGTCAGGGGCCGCGCGGTCAAGCTGACCTGCACCCGATGCGGCCACGGAACGGTCGTCAGCAGCCACGCTCTGTGGTGGCTGTTCCACAAGAAAGGTTGGGTGGACACGCTTCGCGAAGTGCGCCGGCGCTGCCTGTGCATCATGTGCCTTCACCGACGCGGAGTGAAGGTGCGCGATCCCGATCTCGACCTGGTCGACGAGGTTCCGACCGACACCAGCTTGCCAATGCCTTCCGAGCTCGACTGGAAGAGGGAGGTCAGGCGCCGGCGGTGACCGGCCGGATTGGGGATGGCGGCGCAAGGGCGATTGCGCGATAGGCGAATCGAACCGGCCTCGGGGAGCCTGCCCATGTCCATCGACGACGAGCTGATCGACACTCCGGACGGCCCGATGACCTGGGCCCAGTGGAAGAAGAAGAACCCCATCCAGATCCCTTCGCGCCGAACCAAGGGCAAGAAGCTGCCCGTGAAGGTCAAGCGATTCACCGGGGAGAAGTGACGTCGGCTCCGGGGGGGGCTCGAGCGATCCCGCGATTGCCGGACCTTTGCATAAGTCGCCTGGTATTAGGCTGTATCGACATTCACCGTCCCCGCCTTTCCCCTCTCCCGCCTTTCGCGGGAGAGGAGGGGCCCACCGCGAAGTGGTGGGAGGTGAGGGCCTGTACACCGGCCTTCCGAAAAGACCCTGACCTCCCAAGCCTTCGGCTTGGGCCCCTCCTCTCCCGTGAAGAACGGGAGAGGGAGTGCACCCCCTTGGCGCGCTGGATGTCGCGATTGCCGGGGCCGGTCCGCTGCCGCCGGCCGCCTTCTTTCCGGCTCCGGAACAAACGGCTCGGGCGCTCATTGAGCGGCGAAAGATGGAGGTTGAATGGCCAAGCTCTTCCGGAACCACGGCCTGACGATCGTCCTCATGCTGCTTTTCCTGGTCAGCATCGCGGGCCAGTGGATCTCGGGCTGGATGGTCCAGAACGAGGAGCTTGCACGGCACGGCGAGGAGACGCTCTCGCTCGCCGCCTACGCCGTGGACCCTGAGTTCATCTCTTCCGTGTTCGAAAATTGGGAGAGCGAGTTCCTTCAGATGTCGGCCTATGTCGTCCTGACCGCGATCCTGATCCAGAAGGGCTCCGCGGAATCCCGAAATCCGGACGATCCGCCCCGCGACCGGCACCCGGAGTCCCAGGCGCGCAAGCCCGGGGCTCCGCATATCCTCCGGGCCGGGCCCGCGGCGCGCTGGCTCTACGCCCACTCGCTCGGCCTGACCCTGTTCACGCTCTTCCTGCTTTCCTTCACACTCCACTGGTGGAACAGCGCCAGGTCCGCCGCGGCAGAGGCGATCCGGCACGGCGAGGCTCCTCTCAGCCGCCTCGCCTACCTCGCCGATCCCCAGCTCTGGTTCGAGAGCTTCCAGAACTGGCAGAGCGAGTTCCTCTCGACCGCAGTCCTCATCGTCCTCTCGATTTGGCTCAGGCACCGCGAATCGCCCGAGTCGAAAGCCGTTGCGGCGCCGCACGAATCGACCGGGGCGGATTAGGCCCGCCCGGAGGCGTACGGGGACTTTTCCGAATCACTTAAATAGGTTATGAAAGCACCGGGGACGGGAGATAGTCGCCGGAAACGGCAGCTGTCGGCGAAGCGCCTCGGTACGCATCCGGGGCGCTTCGTTTTTCGGTCCTTTTTTCCAGGCTCAACTTTTTTTGGGAACCCAAGAGCGGGGAGGACGTTCTGCATGTACCCCCCCCGCGGTGATCGGCACCCCTCCCCCCTCCCCGCCGACACCGCAGAGCCCCGGCCCGTAAGGGCTGGGGCTTTTTCTTTGTCGGTCGTCGGCCTTTGCGGATCGAAGCCCCGCCCCCGGGGATTTCCGACCCTCCCACTCATCAGCTCGGCCTTGATCCGGGATCCATTGAACACCGCGCTGGCCGGACTCTCCGAACGCATTCGTTCGCGTTTGTTCTATTCGCTTGACAGCCGAACACATCAGGAACATGGAGTAGTTTCAGTACCGTATCGTACTTTTACGGATCAAAGTTCCATTCCGTGCGTTGGGCGGTTGTGGATAAGTAAGGGGATAAGGCTGTGATTTACTTGGGTGCCGCGCTCTTTTTCACCCTCGCCTTGCTTGCCGCCTTGGTGGCGATCCACGTGACGGTGCGGCTCTACTGGCCTGAAATCCTTCTCGCCCTGCGCGGCGAGCTCGGCGCTATGCCGACGGCGGCTCGGGCCTCGTCGGCTCGGGAGCGCGCTGCCGCGTGATCTTCGCGTAGCTGGCGATACTGAACGGAATCATCAAAGCGTAGAGCAGGGCGGCGACGCTGAGAGTCGGAAAAGGCGCCGAGATGAGCGCCGCGAACACCAGAGCGATGACGACGAGGGCGCCGAGCCTGACATGGCTGCGAAGCCGAAGCGAACCCCATGAGAAAGTGGCGAGGTTCGAGATCATCAGGAACCCCACCATCGCCGCCCAGGGCGCCGCGAGCCAGGTCTCGCGGAACACGGGCTGGCCCGTCCACTCCCAAAGGTAGATTGGAAGAAGCACCAGTCCGGCCCCCGCCGGGGCCGGAACTCCGGTCAGGAACCCCGCTTTCTTGTGGGGCTGCTCGATCGAGTCGATATTGGCGTTGAACCGGGCGAGCCGGAGCGCCGCGCACACCGCATAGGCCAAAGCGAACAGCCAGCCGTAGCGCGTCCAGCGATCGAAATCGGACCCCTGGAGCGCAAGCGGCTGAAGCACCCACAGATAGAGGATGATCGCCGGAGCCACCCCGAAGGCGGTGACGTCGGACAGCGAATCGAGCTCGGCGCCGAAGCGGCTCTGGCCGTTGAGAAGCCTCGCGATCCGACCGTCGAGGCCGTCGAGGATGGCCGCGATGACGACAGCCGCCACCGCCTTGTCCCATTCGCCGCCGATCCCGAACCGGATTCCGAACAGGCCCGAGCACAAGGCGAGAGCGGTCACCGCGTTCGGGACGATGGTTCTAAGCGGGATCCCGCGGCGCGGCCTCACCGCCCGCACCGGCCCGTTCACTGGGCGACTCCCTCCAGCGCCTCTGAGACTCCGGCGCGCGCGACGATCGTCTCCCCGGCGATGGTTCGCTGGCCGAGCAGGACCTGCGCCGACGTGCCGGCGGGAAGATAGACGTCGACCCGGCTTCCGAACCGGATGAGGCCGACCCGCTGGCCGGCCGCGACATAATCGCCCGCCTTCACCCACGGCACGATCCGCCGCGCGACGAGGCCGGCGATCTGGGTGAAGCCGATCCTCAGGCCGTCGCGGCCCTCGACCAGGAAATGCTGGCGCTCATTGTCCTCACTCGCCTTGTCGAGATCGGCGTTGAGGAACTTGCCGGCGATGTAGACGACCCGCTTGATCTCGCCGGCGATCGGCGATCGGTTGATGTGGACGTCGAAGACCGACATGAAGATCGAGACCCGCATGCAGGGGCCGGGCGGAAGTCCGTCGTCGCCGACGAGCTCGGCCGGCGCCGGGACCGTCGCGATCATCGTCACCATCCCGTCCGCCGGGGCGACGATCAGGCCCTCGCCCTTGGGAGTCGTCCGGATCGGATCGCGGAAAAAGGCGGCGACCCACAGGCTGATCCCGGCGAAGAGCCAGCCGGCGACCTCCCACTCCACGACGACCCAGAAGAAGAGGGTGATGGCGGCTGCGACGACGACGAACTTGCGGCCTTCCGGATGCACGCTCGGCATCCGATAGCGCACGTTGGTCGTGACCAGGTCCGGCTTTTCGAGGGAAGTCATGGCCTTGCCTTTAGGCGGGGGCGGGCGGGGATACAATGGCGGGGCGATCACCCGTCATCCCGGCGAAAGCCGGGACCTCGGGGAGACCCGCCGAGGCTTCTCGTCCCGGCTTTCGCCGGGATGACGGTGGTGCGGTTGATCCCCGCCACTGCACCCCCTACAGCGCCCGCAACCGCATCATCCAAGAGAGAGCACGGCCTGCCATGGCGAAGATCAAGGTGAAGAACCCCGTCGTCGAGCTGGACGGGGACGAGATGACCCGAATCATCTGGCAATGGATCCGCGAGCGTCTGATCCTCCCCTATCTCGACGTCGACCTGCTCTATTTCGACCTCGGAATGGAAAATCGCGACTCGACGGACGACCGGGTGACGGTCGAGTCGGCCGAGGCGATCCGCAAGCACGGCGTCGGAGTGAAATGCGCGACGATCACGCCCGACGAAGCGCGGGTCGAGGAGTTCGGCCTCAAGAAGATGTGGAAGTCGCCCAACGGCACGATCCGCAACATCCTCGGCGGAGTCGTCTTCCGCGAGCCGATCGTGATCGAGAACGTGCCCCGGCTGATCCCCGGCTGGACCGACCCGATCGTCGTCGGCCGCCACGCCTTCGGCGACCAGTACAAGGCCACCGACTTCAGGGTCCCCGGTCCCGGCAAGCTCACCATCAAGTTCGAGGGCGTCGACGGGGAGGTCATCGAGCATGAGGTGTTCGACTTCCCCTCGTCCGGAGTCGCGATGGGAATGTACAATCTCGACGATTCGATCCGCGACTTCGCGCGGGCCTGCCTCAATTACGGCCTCGACCGCAAATGGCCGGTCTACCTTTCGACCAAGAACACCATCCTCAAGGCCTATGACGGCCGCTTCAAGGACATCTTCCAGGAGATTTTCGACAGCGAATTCAAGGCGAAGTTCGAGGAGGCCGGCACCGAATATCAGCACCGCCTGATCGACGACCTGGTCGCCTCGGCGCTGAAGTGGAGCGGCAAGTTCGTCTGGGCCTGCAAGAATTACGACGGCGACGTCCAGTCCGACATGGTCGCCCAGGGTTTCGGCTCGCTCGGCCTGATGACGTCCATCCTGATGACTCCCGACGGCAAGATCGTCGAGGCCGAGGCTGCCCACGGCACCGTGACCCGCCACTTCCGGATGCACCAGCAGGGCAAGGCGACCTCGACCAACCCGCTCGCCTCGATCTTCGCCTGGACGGGCGGCCTCAAGTTCCGAGGCAAGTTCGACGATACTCCGGAGGTCACCCGCTTCGCCGAAACCCTCGAGCGGGTCTGCGTCGAGACGGTCGAGTCCGGCCAGATGACCAAGGACCTCGCGATCCTGATCGGCCCGGAGCAGAGCTGGATGACGACCGAGCAGTTCTTCGAGGCGATCCGGGCCAATCTCGAAAAGGCGATGGGCGCTTCTGCCTCCCCATCGTAAGATGGGGAGGGGGACCATGCGAAGCATGGTGGAGGGGTAAATAGCGTGAGCTCATTGGGTTTCCGCTCGATCCTCGAACTCTGCGGCAGCTACCCCTCCACCACCCTTCGGGTGGTCCCCCTCCCCATCGGCTCCGCCGACGGGGAGGCAACATGCTCGGCCTTGTAGCCGAAGCCGATGAAGGCGGCCGGGAGGCGGCGGAGTGGTTTAAAGCGGTTCAGCAGCCGTAAGGCCAATGCCGGCTTAAGCGGCCCTTCCCGCTTCTCGAGCAGCCGCGAAACGACGCGCCGCTGCGCCGCATCCTGGAATCCCTGGATCATCCGCACCGCCGGAAGCCTCCGCTCCTGGACCTTCGCGAGCAGCGGATCCAGATCCTCCCCCGCCGCCATCGGTCCGGCGAGGACATTGGCCGCCGCCACCGCGTCCTGCACCGCGACGTTGATCCCCACCCCCCCGATCGGCGACATGGCATGAGCGGCGTCGCCGATGACGAGCAGGCCGGGCGAGTGCCAGAGCTCCAGGCGATCGAGCGCTACGGTGAGCAGCTTGACGTCGTCCCAGCTCTCTATGGCCGCCACGTCGAGCGGGATGTGCCGGGCGGTGGCCGCCACGTCGGCCCGGAATCGCTCGATGCCGAGCGCCCTCACCTCGTCGGCGGTTCCCTTGGCGAAGACGTAGGCACATTGCCAGTAATCGCCGCGGTCGATCAGGGCCATGATCCGTCCTGCGACGATCACTCCGATCGACTGGTTCTCCGCAGCCCGGGCTTTCGGGATCCCGAACCAGAAGACGTCCATCGGCGCCCCGAACGAACGCAGCGGAAGCTTCGCCTCCTCGCGGAGCACCGAGCGCCGGCCGTCGGAGGCGATGACCAGCGACGCGGCAAGCTCCAGCTCCTCGCCGCCGGAGCGGTAGCGGACGCCCGTCACCCTGCCCTGTTCCCGGACCAGTCCCCGAGCCTCGGCGTTCATCAGAAGCCGAAAATGGGGGTAAAGCCTGGCCTCGTCGGCGATGAAATCGAGGAAATGCCACTGCGGCATCATCGCGATGAAGTTCCAGCGCGGATCGAAGCGGGAGAAATCGGCGATCTCCATCTCGCGGTCGCCGACCCACGCGCCCAGGCTGTGGACCCGGTCGTGGGGCCGCTCGAGCAGCCGGTCGAGCAACCCCATCTCCGAGAATATCCGAAGCGTCGACGGATGGACGGTGTCGCCGCGGAAGTCCCTCAGGAAGTCGCCATGCTTCTCCAGAACGGTCACCTTCACCCCGGCGCGGGCGAAGAGCAGGCCCGCGACCATTCCCGCGGGACCGCCGCCGACGATGCACAACTCGGTCATTTCAGCCTCCCTTGTGGCTGACAATCGCGCCTCAACCTGCATAAAGGCAAGATGCACGGCAACTTCCAGACCTCGGGCTTCAGCGACGCTCTGGTCATCCTCGGAGCGGCGGGGGTGGTCATCCCGGCCTTCGCCCGTTTCCGGATCAGCCCGGTCATCGGTTTCATCCTGGTCGGCCTCCTCGTCGGCCCCGCCGGACTGGGTGCGATGGCGGAAAGGATGCCGTGGCTGAACTACATCACGATCACCAATCCCGACGCGGTCGAGCCCTTCGCCGAATTCGGGATTGTCCTCCTCCTCTTCGCGATCGGCCTGGAACTGTCCTTCCGGCGCCTGTGGACGATGCGTCGGCTGGTGTTCGGGGTGGGCGCTGCGGAGCTTCTGGTCTGCGCCCTGCTCATCGGTTTTGCGCTTCACATGATCGGTCAGAGCATCAGCGGCTCGGTCGCACTCGGGCTGGCGCTGGCGCTCTCCTCGACCGCCCTCGTCCTTCCCCTCGTCGGAACGACCAGTCCGGTCGGCCGGTCGGCCCTGGCGATGCTTCTGTTCGAGGATCTGGCGATCGTCCCGATCATCTTCCTCATGGGAGCCATGGCCCCCTTCGCCGCGGCGAGCGGCTTCGACGGCCTCGTCAACACATTGCTCCTGGGAGCGGCGGTCGTCGCCGCGATGCTCGTGCTCGGACGGCTCCTCCTCCCGCCCCTGTTCGCCCAGGCGGCGCGGACGAAGAGCCCCGAGCTGTTCCTGGCCGCGAGCCTGCTGGTGGTCATCGTCGCCAGCCTCGCCACCACCGCCGTCGGCCTGTCGCCGCTGATGGGCGCGCTTCTGGCCGGAATCCTGATCGCGGAAACCGATTATCGAAGCGAGGTGGAGGTGATCACCGCCCCGTTCCGAGGCCTCGCCCTCGGAATCTTCCTGATCACGGTCGGAATGAGCGTCGATGTTCGAATCGTCGCCGCCAATTGGCAGTTCATCGCGCTCGCCGTGGTCGGGATCGTTCTGCTCAAGGCGGTCGTCACCGGCCTGCTGCTTCGGCTCAACGGGGCCCGCCGAGCGGTCGCGGCGGAAGCGGGGCTGATCATGGCCTCCCCTTCCGAGACGACCCTGATCGTGCTCGCCGCCGCCGCCGCGGCTCAGCTGATCAGTGCCGAGACGGCCGCCTTCTGGCAGATCGTCACCGCCATCGGGCTCACCATCACGCCCCTGCTCGCAAAGCTGGGCCAGATGGCGGCCCGTCAGGTCGACATCCAGACGGAGGACGAATCCCCGACGATCGGCCATGGCGACGAGGCGGCGGTGGTGGTGATCGGCTTCGGCCGGGTCGGCCGGCTCGTCGCCGAGATGCTGACCGCCCACGGCCGGCGCTATTTGGCGGTCGATTCAAGCATCGATACGGTCTCCGCCTGCCGCAAGGAGGGGATCCCGATCGTCTATGGCGACGTCGCCCGGCCCGAGTTCATCGACCGGTTGAAGCTCGGCCACGCCACCGCCCTCGTCCTCACCATGGACGATCCGGTTTTGAGCGTCAGGGTGACCAAGAAGGTTCGTGCCTGGTGTCCCGATCTCACCATCGTCGCCCGAGCGCGCGACGCAGCCCACGCCGCCGAGCTCTACCGAGCCGGCGCCACCGACGCGGTGCCCGAGACCCTGGAATCCTCGCTCCAGCTGTCCGAGGCGGTCCTGGTCGACCTCGGCATGGCGATGGGCCCGGTCATCGCCTCGATCCACGAGAAAAGGGCGGAACTGAGGAAGGAGATCATGGAGCTCGGCCAGCTCAGCGAGGAGCCGGTGCTGGAGCGGCGTCGGCTGAGGGATGCGCTGAAGGCAAGGTGACCGTTTGCTCAAGCTTCCCGCGGGAGGGCGGGGGAAGGCGTCATCCCGGCGGAGAGGACCCCGCGTTTCACGTGGAACATCGCGTGAACATGCAGTTTTTTCACCCAAAAGCCGGGAAGGAGGGCGGAGGGACTTCGCAAAGCGACGGCCCGCCGCCATCCCTGCCTGAGCTAAGCTTTTGTTTTCGTTGGTGAAAGTCGAAACGCTCGGTTCAGCCCGGAACCGACCACAAACGCCGATAATCGCTCGGAATCGCCACGAATCGCCACGTTCCGCCACTGATGCGGCCCGTCATCCCGGCGAAAGCCGGGACCCCAGGACAAGAGGTCACGGAGGGTCTCCCCGAGGTCCCGGCTTTCGCCGGGATGACGGGAGGGGTCGCGCCGGTATGCGACGGCGAACCGAAGGCTGCTGGCGTTCCGCGTCCGTTCCCGGTAGGACAAGTCATGGCAAAGCGATCCGGCTCCGCCGACCTCCCGCTTCACGGCGGCCGAGTCCCGGCCTGGCTCGGGGAGCGCATGACCCGGCTCGGGACGGTCATGGCCGAGGCGATCATCCATCACGAGGGCCGCGACGCCTTCCTCGCCCGCCTGGCCCACCCCTTCTGGTTCCAGTCTTTCGGAGCGGTGATGGGGATGGACTGGCATTCGTCGGGGATCACGACCAGCGTCGTCGGAGCACTCAAGCGTGGGCTCAACCCGCGCGCAGGCGAACTCGGGATCAGGGTCTGCGGCGGCCGTGGGCGCCATTCGAGGGCGACTCCGGCCGAGCTTGCGCTGGCAGGCGAGGCGGCCGGGTTCGACGGGGCGGAGCTGGCCCGGTCGAGCCGCCTGGTCGCAAAGGTCGACAGCGCCGCGCTGCAGGACGGTTTCGACCTCTACCTCCACGGCTTCTTCGTCACCGACGAGGGCAAATGGGCCGTGGTCCAGCAGGGCATGAACGGGGAACGGCGGACGGCGCGGCGCTACCATTGGCTTTCCGAGGGGCTGACCAGCTTCGTCGATTCCCCGCATGCCGCGATCGAGGGCCGGCGCCAGGGCGAAGTGCTCAACCTCGCCGACCGCCGCGCCGGCGCCTCGCGCCGGGCCCAGCTCGAGCTTCTCGCCGAGCTCGGGCCGGACCGGCTGGCGAGCGAGGCGGCCGCCATGGAAAGGGGCATTCCGCCGCCGCCGGCGGAGCCCTTGCTTCCCCATCTGTCGCTCCCCGGCCATCACGACGTCCGCTCGGATGACGTCGTCCTTCGCCGGCTCCACGGCACCTTGGCGGCGGCGGCCGAGGCCGGACCGAAGGACTTCGCCGATCTGCTGCTCGTCCCCGGGGTCGGCGCCCGGACCATACGGTCCCTGGCGATGGTCGCCGAGGTGATCCACGGCGCCCCGTCGCGCTTTTCCGATCCGGCGCGCTTCTCGCTCGCCCATGGCGGCAAGGACCGCCACCCCTTCCCTGTGCCGATCAAGGTCTACGACAGGACGATCCGGCTTCTGAAGTCGGCGGTGGACCAAGCGAAGCTCGGCCGGGACGAGAAGCTGGGCGCGATCCGCCGCCTCGACGAGCAGGCCCGGCGGCTCGAGGCAGAAGTATCCGGGCCGTCGCTCGACTCACTCCTTTCGGAGGAACGCGCGCGCAGTCACGAATATGGCGGGATGAGCGTCTTCGGCCCCGAGCCGGCGCCGCCTTCGGCTCAGGCCGTCGGCTCGGTCTCCCGGGCGTAGGCCGCCGCCAGCATCCGATCGGCGGCCTCGGGAACGCTGTGGCCCGCCGCACACGAGATGAAGCTGAGCAGCGTCACGGGCCGCCCGGCGCGGGCCGCGGCCTCCACCTTGTGATGCCCGTCGAGCAGGAAGTGGCCGAGGCACCAATGGCCGACCTTGCTTTTATAATGTTGCTTCACATCGAGCAGTCCGACCGCGACCGCGGTCGGCGCCGCTCCGCCCGCAAGCCTCTCTCCGAAGAAAGCGATCCGGGCCTCGTCAAGGGAGTCGGGCCGCTGCATTGGCACGTAGAAGTCGAATCCAAGATCGCCTCCGACAGCGATTTGGGGACGCCCGGCCCGCCGGTAATAATCGGTGGCGGGATCGATCGGATCGTCCCGGTCGAGATATCGCCAGTCCGCCGTCTGCTCGTTATGGAAATAGTCCGCGGCGCCGCCTGCGTGGATCCGCTCCGGCGTGAAACGGAGGAGAGCGACCCGATAGTCGCCTTCCGGAAGGATTCGCCCGAACGACTCGACCACCTCTTCATCGAGCGCCTCGAGGCCGTCGGCGAGACGCCCCCTCAAGGCGTCGATGTCGAGCGGCCTCGCGTCCGGTTCGAGGCGTTGGAACCAGAACTGGCAGGTGCCGCAGCTGGTGCCCAGCTCGAACAGCGCCTCGCCGCGCACGTTCAGGTAGCGCCACCAGCTTTTCAAGTGGCCGTCGTCGCGGCGAGGAAAATCGATGAGCTGGCGGTCGCCGCCGAGCCGCCTCGCCGCGCTGGCGACGAGGACCGGGGCCGCCGTCACGCGGCTACGGTCTCGAGCGCGTCTTTTACCGCCTCGAGGGCTTGGGCCGCCTTCGATCCGTCCGGGCCGCCGCCCTGGGCCATGTCCGGACGGCCGCCGCCGCCCTGGCCGCCGACGGCCTCTACCGCCTTGCGGACCAAGTCGACGGCGCTTCGGCTGGCGACGAGATCGTCGGTCACTCCGACCGCCACCGCCGCCCGGCCGTCATTGACCGCGACCAGCGCCACCACGCCCGAGCCGACCCGCTGCTTGGCCTCGTCGACGAGCCCTCGAAGACCCTTGGGGTCCAGGCCTTCGATCACCTGGCCGATGAAAGCATAGCCTCCCACCTGCTCAGGCCCCTGCGCCTCGGCCCTGGACCCGCCGCCCATGGCCAGGGCCTTCTTCGCCTCGGCGAGCTCGCGCTCGAGCCGGCGGCGCTCCTCGAGGAGGGCGGCCACCCGGGCCGGCACCTCCTCGGGCGAGGCCTTGAGAGCGGCCGCGGCCTCCCTCAGCCGGTTCTCGCGGTCGGTTAGCCACTGGCGGGCCGACTCGCCGGTCAGGGCCTCGATCCGGCGCACTCCCGCCGCGACGGCGCTCTCCGAGACGATCTTGAACAGCTGGATGTCGCCGAGCGCGTTGACGTGGGTGCCGCCGCAAAGCTCGACCGAATAGCTGGCGTCGGCACCCCGGCCCATCGACAGGACCCTGACCTCGTCGCCATATTTCTCGCCGAACAGGGCCATGGCTCCGGCCTCGATCGCCTCGTCCGGGCTCATCAGCCGGGTGGTGACGCTATCGTTCTCGCGGATGTGGCGGTTCACCTCCGCCTCCACGGCGGCGATGTCCTCGGCGGTCAGGGCCTTGGGATGCGAGAAGTCGAACCGGAACCGGTCGGGCGCGACCAGGCTTCCCTTCTGGGTGACGTGGCCGCCGAGCCGGTGGCGGAGCGCGGAGTGGAGCAGGTGGGTGGCGCTGTGATTGGCCCGAACCCGCCCGCGCCGCTCGGAATCGACGTCGAGGCGGACCGCGTCGCCGACCGCGACCTCGCCCGCCCTGACGACGGCATGGTGCGCGTGAAGGCGCCCGAGCGGCTTCGACGTGTCCTCGACCTCGGCCTCGAGACCCTTGTCGCCGGTGATTTTTCCGGTGTCGCCCATCTGGCCGCCGCTCTCGGCGTAGAAAGGCGTCTGGTTGGCCAGGACGACGACCTTGTCGCCCGCCGCGGCGCGCTCGACCCGGGCGCCGTCCCTGACCAGGGCGACGACCACGCCCTCGCCTTCGTGCCCGGCATAGCCGGTGAACTCGGTCGAGCCCTGCTCCTCGGCGATGTCGAACCAGACGTCCTCCGACGCGCGCTGGCCGGAGCCCTTCCAGGCGGCGCGAGCGGCCGCCTTCTGCCCGGCCATGGCCTCGTCGAAACCCGAGCGGTCCACTGCGAAGCCTTGGGCGCGCAGAGCGTCCTCGGTAAGGTCGTACGGGAAGCCGAACGTATCGTAGAGCTTGAAGGCGACCTCGCCGGGAAGCGTGTCGCCGGGGCTCATCGCTCCGGTCGCCTCGTCGAGCAGCCGAAGGCCGTTGGCCAGGGTCTGCCGGAAGCGGGTCTCCTCGAGCTTCAGGGTCTCCTCGATCAGCGGCTGGGCCCGGACCAGATCGGGATAGGCGGCGCCCATCTCGGCGACCAGCGAGGGCACCAGCCTGTGCATCAGCGGCTCGCCGCTTCCGAGCAGATGCGCGTGCCGCATCGCGCGCCGCATGATCCGTCGGAGGACGTAGCCGCGTCCCTCGTTCGCCGGAAGCACTCCGTCGGCGATCAGGAAGCCGGAGGTGCGAAGGTGATCGGCGATGATCCGGTGGCTCGCGGCCGTATCCGCGGTCGCCGCATTCCGGGTCAGCGACGACGAGGCGGCGATCAGCGCCTTGAACGTGTCCGTGTCGTAATTGTCGTGGACTCCCTGCATGACGGCGGCGATCCGCTCGAGGCCCATTCCGGTGTCGATCGACGGGGTCGGAAGCTCGCGGACGATCTCATTGTCTTCCTGCTCGTACTGCATGAAGACAAGGTTCCAGATCTCGACGAAGCGGTCGCCGTCCTCGTCGGGGCTGCCCGGAGGGCCGCCCGGGATATGGTCGCCATGGTCGTAGAATATCTCGGAGCAGGGCCCGCACGGGCCGCTGTCGCCCATCGCCCAGAAATTGTCCTTGGTCGGGATCCGGATGATCCGCTGCTCGGGGAGCCCGGAGATTTTGCGCCACAGGTCGAAGGCCTCGTCGTCGGTATGGTAGACGGTGGCGGTCAGCCGGTCCGGGTTCAGGCCCCATTCCTTCGTCAGAAGAGTCCAGGCATGGGTGATCGCCTGTTCCTTGAAATAGTCGCCGAACGAGAAATTGCCGAGCATCTCGAAGAAGGTGTGGTGGCGGGCGGTGTAGCCGACATTGTCGAGGTCGTTATGCTTGCCGCCGGCCCGGACGCATTTCTGGGACGAAGTCGCGGTCGAATAAGGCCGGGTCTCGAGTCCGGTGAAGACGTTCTTGAACGGCACCATTCCGGCGTTGACGAACATCAGCGTCGGGTCGTTCTGGGGGACGAGCGGCGCCGAGGGCACCTGGCGGTGCCCGTTCGAGCCGAAATAGTCGAGAAACGAGCGGCGGATGTCGTTTGTGGAGGTCATGTCGCTAAAGTAAGCCACATGCTGCGCTGCGGCAAGCGAGGGCTGCGCACCGCCGTCACCCCGGCGAAAGCCGGGGCCTCGGGGAGACCCGCCGCGCCTTCTCGACCTGAGGTCCCGGCTTTCGCCGGGATGACGGTCAGAGCCCCGTCGGTGCTGCCGCTTCCTCGACCGGCGCCTCGGCCACTTCGACCGGGCGCTCCTCGGCGCTCACCGGATAGCTCGCGTAGCGCACGATCCGCTCGCGATCCGGATCGGGCGCCGGCGCCGCGACGGTGACGACGGTGGGCTCGGGTGCCCGGATAAGCTCGCCGCTCGCGTACGGATCCACGGCCGGATCGGGCTTCGGAACATAGGCGACCGGATAGTCGCTGCAGCCGACGCATCCGCTGCCGAGCTCTCCGACGACGACGGGCTGCTGGGCGGCCCGATATTCGGCCTGGTGGGCCTGGGCCCAATCGGGGCTTCGATAGGGCGCCAGGTCGGCGTGGAACTCATCCTCCGCCTCGTTGAAATAAGCGGGATTGATCTCCGCGATGGCGGACTTGCCGAGCGTGATCCCGAGCGCTGCGCCGAGGATGGAGAGACCGGCCATGACCGGCAGGGTCGTCGAGACGGGCATGGGCGTCACTCCCTGGTACGAGCGGATACAATCGCAACACAGGTTAAATGCCGGTCGGTCGCCCGTGTTCCCCCGTTAACGCTCTTTGTCTCCGGCATGGCGGGAGGCACGGAGAAGTCGCCGAAACTCCTCCTCAGACCCGTCATTGCGAGCGAAGCGAAGCAATCCAGCACGGCGTCCGTGGCCCGCTGGATTGCTTCGTCGCTTCGCTCCCGCAATGACGGCCTTCCCCTTGCCACCTCCCCCCTTGCGATTCGGAGCCAAAGGGTGGAACTCTCACCCGATTGAGCGCGGACGCGCTTCAACGCGGCTCGCGCCTTGGAACGCAAGGAGAGACGCATGCCCGACAGATCCGCAGGCACCAGAACCATCGCGCTCGTCGGACCGGGCGGAGCGGGCAAGACGAGCCTCGCCGAAGCCCTGCTCTTCGCGGCGGGGGCGGTCGATCGCCAGGGCAGCGTCGACGCCGGAACCAGCGTCGGCGATTCGAGCCCGGAGGCGCGGCAGCGCGCCGGCTCCACCGAGCTCAACCTGATGCATTTCGAATTTCTCGGCGACCGCTTCGGGCTCGTCGACTCGCCGGGCTCGGTCGGCTTCTCGGCAGACGGAGCGCTCGCGGTGGCGGCCGCCGATCTCGCCGTCGTCGTCGTCGATCCCGACACAGACCGCGCCATTCTCGCCGAGCCGGCCTTGAGGCAGCTCGAGTCGCTCGGGGTCCCGCATCTCATCTTCGTCAACAAGATCGATCAGGCCCGCGGCGGGATCCGCGAGCTGCTGGAGGCGCTCCAGCCGATGAGCGCCTCCCCCCTGGTCGCCCGCCAGATCCCGATCCGGGAGGGCGAGAAGGTCACCGGCTTCGTCGACCTCGCGCTCGAGCGCGCCTTCAAGTACCGCCCCGGCAAGCCTTCGGAGCAGATCGAGATCCCCGCCGACCTTGCCGACCGCGAGAAAGGCGATCGCTTCCACATGCTCGAGCAGCTCGCCGACCATGACGACGCCTTGCTCGAGCAGCTTTTGATGGACGAGACTCCCGACCAGGCGACGATCTTCGCCGACATCGCCCGCGAGACGAAGGAGAATCTGGTCGTGCCGGTGCTGTTCGGCTCGGCCCTGAACGGCTTCGGCGTTCGACGGCTGATGAAGGCGCTCCGCCACGACGCCCCGGCCCCGGAGGCCGCGGCCGAACGGCTCGGCGCGAAGGGCGGGTGCGCCTTCGTGTTCAAGGTCTCCCACGGCGGCAATATGGGCCGGCTCGCCCTAGCCCGGGTCTTCGGCGGCCCGCTCAGCGAAGGCACCGAGCTGAAGAGCGGCGGCGGCGGGACGGTTCGGGTCGGAACCCTCTTCGCGATGCAGGGCGAGAAGCCCTCTAAGCTCGGCAAGGCGGCGGTCGGCGACATCGTCGCGATCGCCAAGGCCGAAGGCGTGAACCCGGGCGAGTGGCTCGGCGCGGGAGGCAAGGCGCCCGAGCTCGGGCTCCCTCCGTCCAATTACGCGCTGGCGATCGCCACCAGCGACCGCAAGGACGACGTGCGCCTTTCGACCGCGCTCCACAAATTGGTCGAGGAGGATCCCTCGCTCGACTGGGAGCAGGACGAGGCGCTCCACGAGACCCGCCTCAAGGGGATCAGCGACGAGCATCTCAAGGTCGCACTGGCCCGGCTGAAGCGCCGCTACGGAGTCGCCGTCGACTCCCAGCCGCCGGTCGTCGGCTACAAGGAATCGATCCGCAAGCCGGTCACCCAGCGCGGCCGCCACAAGAAGCAGTCGGGCGGCCACGGCCAGTTCGGCGACGTAGTCATCGAGATCCGGCCGCTCGGCCGCGGCGAGGGCTTCCGGTTCGACGAGAAGATCCACGGCGGAGCGGTGCCGAGGCAGTACATACCGGCGGTCGAGCAGGGCGTCCGCGACGCTTTGGCCAAAGGTCCCCTCGGTTTCCCCGTCGTCGACGTCGCGGTGACCTTGGTCGACGGAAGCTACCACAGCGTCGACAGCTCCGAGCTCGCCTTCCGGACCGCGGGGCGGATCGGGATGAGCGAGGCGCTTGCCCAGGCGCACCCGCATCTGCTCGAGCCGGTCCACAAGGTGACGGTGGTGACTCCGGGCTATGCGACGTCGCGGGTCACTTCGGCCATCGCAAGCCGGCGAGGGCAGATGCTGGGAATGGACGGCCGCCCGGGCTGGTCGCGCTGGGACATTGTCGAGGCCCTGGTTCCCGAGGCCGAGCTTCATGGGCTCGACGCCGAGCTGAGGTCGGTCAGCCAGGGGCTTGCCAGCTATACGGCGGTGTTCGACCACCTCGCCGAGCTCAACGGCAAGCTCGCGGAGGACGTCGTCCAGAAGGTGCTCGAGCCGGCATAACCGTCATCCCGGCGAAAGCCGGGACCTCAGGACGGAGAGTCTCGGCGGGTCTCTCCGAGGTCCCGGCTTTCGCCGGGATGACGGACCGCCTTGACCCGCGCCCCGCAATCGACTTCCTAGGCGCACCTGAAGCACGAGGAGCGGCGCGTGGCCAAACGTCTCACTTACTGGATCCTGTTCGCGCTCGTGCTGGGAATCGTCGTCGGCTGGGGCCTGAACTTCTCGCTGGGCGACGGAACGCCCGAAGGCGGGCCGGTGGTCAAGGAAGTGGCGCGCTATCTCTCCATCCTGACGACGATCTTCCTCCACCTCATCAAGATGATCATCGCGCCCCTGGTCTTCTCGACGCTGGTCGTCGGGATCGCGCACATGGGCGACACCGCGGCGCTCGGCCGGGTCGGAGCCAAGGCGCTGGGGTGGTTCGTCGCCGCGAGCCTCGTCTCGCTCTCGCTGGGCCTGCTCCTCGTCACCCTGTTCCAGCCCGGAACGGGAGTCGATTTCGCGCTTCCGCCGGCCGACGCTTCGGCGGGAATCGACCGCTCCGCCTTCGACATCGTCAAGTTCTTCGGCAACATCTTCCCGGAATCGATGATCCGGGCGATGTCGGAGAACAGCATCCTCCAGATCGTCGTCTTCTCGCTGTTCGTCGGAGTGGCGATCACCGCGGTCGGAGAGCCGGCGCGGCCGCTGGTCCGGGCCACCGAGGCCCTGGTCAAGGTGATGCTCGTCATCACCGACTATGTCATGCGCTTCGCGCCCTTCGCGGTCTTCGCAGCCGTCGCGTCCACGGTGGCCCAGCGCGGGCCGTCGATCCTGGGCACGTTCGGCTATTTCATGGGCAGCTTCTATGTCGGCCTGATCCTGCTCTGGGTCCTTCTGCTCGGCGTCTGCTTCCTTATCGTCGGAAGCCGGACCCGACTGCTCGTCCGCTACATCCGCGATCCGATCGTCCTCGCCTTCTCGACCGCTTCGTCGGAGGCCGCCTATCCGCGGACGCTCGAGGCGCTCGACCGGTTCGGAGTGCCGCCGCGGATCGCCAGCTTCGTCCTTCCGCTGGGCTATTCGTTCAATCTCGACGGCTCGATGATGTACATGACCTTCGCGACCATGTTCGTCGCCCAGGCCTACGGCATCGAGCTTTCGATGACCCAGCAGATACTGATGCTGCTCACCTTGATGATCACGTCCAAGGGCGTGGCCGGGGTGCCGAGGGCGAGCCTCGTCGTGATCACCGCGACCATGGCCCAGTTCAACATCCCGGAGGCGGGACTGCTGCTGATCCTCGCGGTCGATCATTTCCTCGACATGGGCCGCTCGGCGACCAACGTCGTCGGGAATGCCGTCGCGAGCGTGGTGGTCGCCAAATGGGAGGGCGAGCTGGACCCGGTCGAGCCCGCCGACATCGAGCCCCCGCATGCGCCCGCCCACGTCGCCCCGCCAAAGCCCGGCGACGAACCTTTCTGACCGGTCCCAGGCAACGTAATGGGAGTCACGTAACTGGTGCCAGGCACCAATTACCGGCCGCTCCCGTGGCTCCGCCGAAGCCGCGGGACGAGCCGTTCCGACCTCAGCCCCGCTTCGGCAGCAGGTCGAAGGCGACCGACAGCCTCAGGCCCGGCCGGCCGAGGGGCTCCGTCCAGTGCGTGTAGAAGGACGGCATCAGAACGAGCAGGCCCGTTTCGGGCCGTATCGTAGCCGTGGGCCACCCTTCCGGCCGCGCCGCGACCGACTCCGGCGGGCCGACTCGAAGCGCTCCGCGATCTCCATCCGCCTCGACGCCGACAGGATAATAGACCCCCGTCGCCCATCCGACGCGGTGAACGTGCCGCTTGTTGAAGCCTTCGCCGCGCGAGATCAGCCCCCATGCGTGGATGTCGAAGGCTCGCGGGACCAGCGACGCCAGCGGGTGGTCCGAGCCGGCCCAGGCGTTGAGGTATGTGGCCGACTCCCGTTCGAAGGCGGCGATCAGCGGCCCGGCCTCCTCCATCTCCTGCACCTTGCGAACGAAGGTCATGTTGCGGACCGACTGCACCGCCTCCTGCCAGACGCCCCGGCTCTCCTGCGCGAGCAGCAGGCGGGCGGCGGAGTCGGCGAGGCCGTCCCGCTCGACGCGGACGACTTGAAGGAGGCGCTCCCGGTCGAACAACCGCTCCACATCCTTGGACCGTCCGGCGCCGGTGAGGGCGAGCGCATATTCGTGGATCATCGTCGCGTTGACCAGGCCGCGGGCGAAAAGCCCCTCATATTCGTCGGCCGCCGCCGCCGGGTCGGCGCCGAAGCCGCCGGCCTTCGCAGCGACGTTCTTGCCCCGGGCGACTCCGGCCTGGAGCAGTCTTTGTGCGGCCTCGACCTCCCCGGCCTGCTCGAGGAAGACGGCATGCAGGCCGATCGGCGCCATCGGCAGGTCCGGCTCCTCCAGATAGGAATCGTAAAGGGCGAGCCCGCCCTCGGTGTCGCCGGCGAGCAGTCGGCGCAGCGCTTCCGCGATGGTTCGCCCGTCGGGTCGGGCCGTCCCTGCTTCCTCCTCGGTCACCGCCGGCCTCAGTCGATCGGCCGGTCGATCGAGGGCGGCGGGGTCGAGAACCACCGGGGTCCGCTCGCCGTCATGTAGAGGCAGTCCTCGAGCCTGATCCCGAACTTGCCGGGCAGGTAGATTCCCGGCTCGTTCGAGAAGCACATACCCGGCGCGAGCTTCGTCGGCTCGCCGTGGACGAAGTTGACGGGCTCATGGCCCTCCATGCCGATCCCGTGGCCCGTGCGGTGCGAGGTGCCGGGAAGCTTGTAGCCGGGCCCGTAGCCCCAGGCTTCGTACTGGCGCCTGACCGCGTCGTCGACGCTTCCCGCCGGAGCTCCGATCCGGGCCGCGGCGAAGGCGATGTCCTGCCCCCTTCGCATCTGGCTCCAGACCTTGCGCTGCTCCGGATTCGCCTCGCCGAACACGAAGCTGCGCGAGATGTCGGACTGGTAGCCGTGAACGGTGCAGCCGCAGTCCATCAGAACCACCTCGCCCTTCCGAACCGCCTGCGGCTTGCCGCTTCCGTGCGGATAGGCGCTCGCCTCGCCGAGCAGGACGAGGGCGAATTCGGGCTTCCCGCCGAGAGCGACGGTCGCCCCGTTCATGATCGCGCCGATCTCGGCCGGGGTCATTCCCTTCTCGATCCGCCGGTAAGTGTGGCGATAGGCGGCAATGGTGACGTCGGCGGCCTTCTGCATAAGGGCGATCTCGGCCGGCGATTTGATCATCCGGCAGCCGCGGACGACCGCCGCACCGCTTCGAACGTCGAGTCGCGGCATTGCCTTTCGAAGCCCGTCGACCGCGAAGAAGCGGACCGTCTCCTCGATTCCGACCGCCCTGCCGGCCAGCTTGCGGTCGCGCAGCGCCCCGGCGACCAGCCTCAGCGGATCCTCATGCTCCATCCAGGTTCGGACCTCGGCGGGAACCGCCAGGCTCTCGCGCACCGACGGCTCCTCGAAGAAGGGGGTGAAGATTATCGGCTCGCCGTCGACCGGGATGAGCGCCGCGGTGAGCCGCTCGCTGCGGCCCCAGCGGACTCCGGTGAAATAGTCGAGCGAGGCGCCGGGCTCGACGAGGATCGAGCCGAGGCCGTGGCGGCGCATCAGCCCCCTCGCCTTTTCGAGCCGGGCCAGGCGCTCGGCGGCTCCGATCGGGGCGGCATCGCCGGTTATCGGCCTGAGCGAGGGCTCCGCGGCTGCGAGCCGGGCCGAGGGGCCCGCGGCGAGCGCCGTTCCCGCGGCGAGCGCGCCCAATGCGAAGCCGCGGCGGTTGATCTCAGGCATAGGCATAGGGGCCCCCCTTCCTAAGCGCCGCTCCGTAGGCCGGGCGGGCATGGATCCGCTCGAGCCAGTCGACCAGGTTCGGCCGCCCCTCGTCGAGGCCCGCCCGGTGGCGCGAGGCTTCGAGCGGGAAGCTCATCATGATGTCGGCGGCCGTGAAGGCCTCGCCGGCGAACCAGGGCCGGTCGGAAAGCTCGGTCTCGAGCCAGTCGAAATGCTGGTCGAGCATCTTCTGCACCGGCGCTCGCGCCGGCCGGCCGAGAAGGCCGAGGCGGCGGACGATCAGCATCGCCAGCAAGGGCGGCATCATCGAGCCTTCGGCATAATGGAGGAAGTGGCGGTAGCGCAGCCTGTCGTCGCGCTTTGCCGGCGGACCGAGGCGATTATCGGCCTTTTCGACCACATATTCGACGATCGCTCCGGTTTCGGCCACTATCCTCCCCTCGTCCTCGATCATAGGCGACTTGCCCAGAGGGTGGACCCGCCTCAGCTCCGGCGGGGCGAGCATGGTCTTTTTGTCGCGCTCGTAGCGCCGCACCTCATAGGGCAGGCCGAGCTCCTCGAGCAGCCAGAGGATCCGCTGCGAGCGGCTGTTCTCGAGATGGTGGACGACGATCATCGATTGTTCCTGTGGCACAGGGCAGCGACCTCCTTGATCAGCTTTGCGGCGAGCACCGCGGTGACTCCGCCGATGTCGCGGCCGGGATTATATTCGACGATGTCGGCGCCGACGATCGGGGCCCGGACCCGGTCGAGAACCGCGAGGACGTCGCGGACGGAAAGGCCGCCGGGCTCGTGATGCGAGACCCCCGGCGCGAAGGCCGGATCGAAGCCGTCCAGGTCGAGGCTGACATAAAGCGGTCCCCCGGGCATCGGCACCGCCTCCGGAGAGAATCGCCGCATCTCGACGATCTCGACCCCGAACCGCTCGGCCTGCTCCCGGCCATGGCGGTTCAGGGTCCGGATCCCGACCTGGACCAGCCGTCGCGCAAGCCCCCTCTCCAGGATCCGAGCGAAGGGCGAGGCGTGCGAGCGGGGATTGCCCTCGAAATCGTCGTAGAGGTCGGGATGGGCGTCGAAATGAAGGATCTCGACCGGCCCATGGGCGGCGGCCAGGGCCTCGATCGCCGGAACGGTGATCGAATGATCGCCGCCGAGGATCAGCGGCACGGCTCCGTCGGCGACGGCCTGGGAGACGGCCGCTGCGATCAGGGAGTCGTCACCATCGGCTTCGGCCAGCGGCAGGTCGCCGGCATCCGAAAGCAGGACGTCCGCCCCGAGCTCGACGCCCGATTCGGAGGCCATGTTGCCATGATCGGAATGAAGCGCGGCTCGGATCGGCGCCGGCGCCGACGCGGCCCCGCGCAGGAAGGAGGAATGGCGGTCGGTGGGAGCGCCGATCAGGCGCAGCTCGGGGACCTTCTGTGCCAATTCCGCCGCCTTCATGCTTCCCGGCGAAAGCCGGGATCCAGTCGCTCCGACTGTTCCACCGGGCCCCGGGCTTCGCCGGGGAGCACGTCTGTGCAGGGCCCGATCGCCCTTGTCCAGCCGGCCCTGAACCGCCACTTGTCAGGGAACCCCACGCGCCCCGCATCGTCTATGCGCGTTCCACCTCCAAGGATCGAGATGCTTCAGCCTCCCCGCCCGCCTTTGGCCGACGCCCGCCCCGGCTTCCGTGAGTTCGTCGTCCTGATCGCCGGGCTGATGTCGCTGAACGCGCTCGCCATCGACGCGATGGTTCCGGCCCTGCCCGCGATCGGCCAGGCCCTGGACGTGGCCGATCCGAACAGCCGCCAGCTCGTCGTCTCGCTCTACGTGCTCGGCTTCGGCCTCACCCAGATAATCTACGGGCCGCTCTCCGATCGGTTCGGGCGAAAGCCGGTTCTGGTCGTCAGCCTCGTCCTCTACGTCATCTTCGCGCTCGCCTGCTGGGCCGCTCCGAGCTTCCAGCTGCTGCTCGCCGCCCGGATGGCCCAGGGCGGCGCCGCCGCTTCGACCCGGGTGCTCGTGGTCTCGATCGTCCGCGACCGGTTCGAAGGCCCGCAAATGGCCCGGATCATGTCGCTCGCCTTCCTCGTCTTCCTCCTGATCCCGATGCTCGCTCCGATGTTCGGACAGCTCACCCTGCTCGTCGCCTCCTGGCGTGCGATCTTCTTCGGGCTGGCTCTGGGCGGGGCGATCATGCTCGTCTGGAGCCTCATCCGGCTGCCCGAGACCCTGGACCCCCGCTACCGGCGGCCGCTCAACCCGAAGACGATCTGGGACGGCACCTGGCAGACGCTCAGCAACCGCCAGTCGCTGGGCTACACGCTCGCCTTCACTTTGATGATGGCCAGCCTGATGGGCTATATCAATTCGATCCAGCAGATCGTCTTCGACGTCTTCCGACGGCCCGAGCTGATCGCCGCGACCTTCGCCGGGGTGGCCCTGCCCATGGCCTTCACCTCCTGGCTCAACTCGCGGATCGTCGAGCGGATCGGCACCCGCCGGGTCGCCCATGCCGGGCTCGCCTTGTTCACCGCCTCGGCGCTGGTCCACCTCGCCATCGTCCTCACCGTCGGCGAGGGGCTTTGGGTGTTCATCGTCATGCAGGGGCTGACCATGGCCTGCTTCGGCCTCGCCTCGGCCAATTTCGGGTCCCTGGCGATGCAGCCGCTCGGCCACGTCGCGGGCACGGCGTCCTCGGTCCAGGGAACGATCGGGACGATCGGGGGCGCCCTGCTCGGCCTCGTCGTCGGACAGAGCTTCGACGGGACCCTGGTCCCGATGGTCGGCGCCTTCGCCGCCTTCGGGGCGATCGGCCTGCTCATCCTGGTCGGGACGGAGCGAGGCCGGCTGTTCGGGCGGGGATAATCCTCCCCATCGTCAGATGGGGAGGGGGACCAGGCGAAGCCTGGTGGAGGGGTAATTGGCGCAGGCTTCCGCCGTGTCGCGCGAGACCCTCGGCTTCCGAGCCAGCTACCCCTCCACCGCCAAAATTGGCGGTCCCCCTCCCCATCGAGTCGCGATGGGGAGGACAAGGCCTGTCCGGATCCGGAACGAAGTTCATGAAGTTCACGATCTCGCGCTAAATGTCGTCGTCCGGGCTCGGTCCGGCCATCAGGGCCTCGGCGACCTCGTCGGTCTTGCCGGATGGCGCGCTCGAGTTGGGCGGCAGCCCGCGTCCGACGTGTCGCGGCCGAAGGCCGCAATCGTTCACGCGAAGACGCGAAGGCGCGAAGAGGCCTTTCTGACGCCGGTCCTGCGGCCTTTCCGGACCGACTGAGGAATAAGCGGCTTCGCTGGCCCTTCGCGCCTTCGCGTGACCCGATCTGAGTTCGCGCCGCACCGCCCAAGGCAGGCTCGCGCCTACCTTGGGCGAAGCCGCCCTGCCTCAGACGTCGTCGTCCGGGCTCGGACCGGCCATCAGGGCTTCGGCGACCTCGTCGGTCTTGCCTCGGTGGCGCGCTCGAGTCGGTCGGCAGCCCGCGTCCGACGTGTCGCGGCCGAAGGCCGCAATCGTTCACGCGAAGACGCGAAGGCGCGAAGAGGCCTCTCTGACGCCGTCCTGCGGCCTTTCCGGACCGACTGAGGAATAAGCGGCTTCGCTGGCCCTTCGCGCCTTCGCGCCTTCGCGTGACCGATCTGAGTTCGCGCCGCACCGCCCAAGGCAGGCTCGCGCCTACCTTGGGCAAAGCCGCCCTGCCTCAGACGTCGTCGTCCGGGCTCGGACCGGCCATCAGGGCCTCGGCGACCTCGTCGGTCTTGCCTCGGATGGCGCGCTCGAGTCGGTCGGCGACCTCGGGATTCTCCTTGAGGTAGGTCTTCGAATTCTCGCGGCCCTGGCCGATCCGGATCGAATCGTAGCTGAACCAGGCGCCGGACTTCTCGACGATTCCCGCCTTGACCCCGAGGTCGAGGATCTCGCCGACCTTGGAGATGCCCTCGCCGTACATGATGTCGAACTCGACCTGCTTGAACGGCGGCGCCACCTTGTTCTTCACGACCTTCACCCGGGTGGTGTTGCCGACGATGTCGTCCCGGTCCTTGATCTGGCCGGTGCGGCGGATGTCGAGCCGGACCGAAGCGTAGAATTTGAGCGCGTTGCCGCCGGTCGTCGTCTCCGGATTGCCGTACATCACTCCGATCTTCATTCGAAGCTGGTTGATGAAGATGACGAGGCACTTGGACTTGGAGATGGAGCCGGTCAGCTTCCTCAGCGACTGCGACATCAGCCGCGCCTGCAGTCCGACATGGCTGTCGCCCATCTCGCCCTCGATCTCGGCGCGGGGGACAAGCGCCGCGACCGAATCGACCACCAGGACGTCGACCGCGTTGGAACGCACCAGGGTGTCGGTGATCTCGAGCGCCTGCTCGCCGGTGTCGGGCTGGGAGACGATCAGCTCGTCCACGTCGACTCCGAGCTTTCGGGCGTAGACCGGATCGAGCGCATGCTCGGCGTCGACGAAGGCGGCGGTTCCGCCGGCCTTCTGCGCCTCGGCGATGACGTGGAGTGCGAGCGTGGTCTTGCCCGAGCTTTCGGGCCCGTAGACCTCGATCACCCGGCCGCGCGGGAGGCCGCCGATTCCGAGCGCGATGTCGAGCCCGAGCGAGCCCGTCGAGATGGTCTCGATCTCGACCGCCTCGCGCGAGCCCAGCTTCATCGCGCTGCCCTTGCCGAATGCGCGGTCGATCTGCGCCAGCGCGGCCTCGAGGGCCTTTGCCTTGTCCAT
>DASVSP010000109.1:0-47854 GCA_036388065.1 Allosphingosinicella sp. | reverse complement strand
CCGGTTCAGCCCGAAATTCGGGCGCCGCTACCTCCTTCGCAACCACCAGAAGCTGGCACTGGCCGACGGCGAGCGGGTGATCATCGGCGGCTTCAACGTTTCGGACGACTATTTCGGAAGCGTCGAATGGGGCGCGTGGCGCGACATCGGGCTCCGGGTCGAAGGGCATTCGGTCGCCTATCTTGCCCGCTATTTCGACAGGGTCTTCAAATGGACCCTGAATCCCGACGCCCGGGTCCGCGACTTCCGCCGGCTGCTCCAGCAGAGCAGCTCCACCCAGGGCAAGCTTCACTGGCTGTTCGGCGGGCCGTCGCGCCGGCTCAGCCCCTGGGCGCGCGCCGTCCGCCGCGACATGAGGAGCGCCCGCCGGCTCGACCTCGTCGCCGCCTATTTCGCGCCGAGCTTCGGGATGCTTCGCCGGCTCTCCGGGATCACCCGCCGGGGCGGTGAGGTGCGAATCGTCACGGCCTCCAAATCGGACAACAACGCCACAATCGCGGCGGCCCGAAACACCTATTGGTGGATGCTCAGGCGGGGCGTCGAGATATTCGAATATCGTCCGACCAAGCTCCACACCAAGTTGTTCGTCGTCGGCGACGTCGTCCACATCGGCTCGGCCAATTTCGACATGCGGAGCCTGTTCCTCAACCTCGAGATGATGCTTCGGGTCGACGACCCGGCCTTCGCCGCGGCGATGCGCCGCTTCGTCGACGGCGAGGTGGCGGATTCGGAGCCGATCACCCTCGAGAGCCACGGCCGCAACCGGACGCTTCTCAACCGGCTGCGCTGGGCGGTCGGCTATTTCATCGTCGCGGTGGCGGATTACCGGATCGCCAAGCGGCTGAACTTCAGGGACGTTGGAATGCCGAGGCGTTGACGTCTAAATTCCTCCCCCGGATTTCCGGGGGAGGGGGACCGCGCGAAGCGCGGTGGAGGGGTTCTTCGGACTCGGCAAGGCCCCTCCACCATGCTTCGCATGGTCCCCCTCCCCTGCAAATGCAGGGGAGGATTTTAGATCAGTCCCGCCAGGCCCAGAAGAGGGTGGCGGGCGGGACGTTGACCCATTCGAAGCCACGGTCGATGCGGTCGAAATAGGGCGCGATGAAATCGCGGACCTTGGGCGAGAATTGGTAGACGAGGAAAGCGCCGCCGGGCCGAAGCGCCTCGGCCGTCTCCTCGGCGATCTTCGGGCCCACGCCCGGAGGGAGTGTCGAGAAGGGCAGGCCTGAGAGGATGTAATCGGCGTGCTCGAAACCGAAATTGCCCATGATCTCTCGAACGTCGGCGGCCGAGCCGGTGACCGCGCGAAGCCGTGAATCGCGGATCTTGGAGGTCAGGTACGAGGTGAAATCCGAATTGGTGTCGATCGTCAGAAGGATCGCGTCGGGGGCCAGCTTCTCGAGGATCTTCTCGGTGAAGGTGCCGACCCCGGGGCCGTACTCCACGAACAATTTGCAGTTCGCCCAGTCCACCGGTGCGAGCATCTTGTCGATCAGCATCTTGGACGACGGGATGACGGACCCGACCATCACAGGATGCTTCACGAACCCCTTGAGGAACATCAGCCAGGGGCCGCCCTTGGCGCCGTGGCGGGCATAAGCGCGGGATCGTTGAGCCTGTTCGCCGGGAAATGTCATGGGCTTTTCTCTTGTCCTGGGTCAGCGTGGTGCGTTGGCAAATCAACGCACCGATGGCAAGGGCGAGACAACCCGCGGCCCGATTTGGGTCGAATCCGGGATGAAATGCTACTTTTCCGGGATTTGCCCCCAGATGGTCCCCTCCGCCAGCCTCTCCCGGGAGCGATTCGCGCTTCTTTTCGCGGTGATGCTGGTCGCCGCCTCGGGCAATACGGCGATGCAGTCGCTGATGCCGGCGATCGGTCGCGAGCTCGGGGTCGCCGATATCTGGGTGGCCGTCGCCTTCTCCCTCTCGGCGGTGATCTGGGTTCTGATGGCGCCTTATTGGGCGCGGCGAGCGGACCATCGCGGCCGGCGGGCGCTGATGCGGCTCGGCCTCTACGGTTTCATCGCCTCGTCGCTGATCTGCGGCGGGATACTCGCCGCCGGTCTCCACGGGCTCATCCCGGCCACCATCGTCTTCGTCGTCTTCGTCTTCGGCCGGGCGATCTACGGAGGCTGGGGATCGGCCTCGCCGCCAGCGGTCCAGGCCTATATCGCCGCCCGGACCGAGGGCGAGCAGCGCACCGCCTATCTCGCCGCTTTGGCCTCCTCATTCGGACTGGGGACGATCATCGGACCGGCGGTCGCGCCGCTCTTCATCTTCGAGCCGCTCGGGCTGTCGGGGCCTCTCATCGTCTTTGCCGGGATCGGGGCCGCGGTCCTGATCCTCGTCGCTCTCCGGCTTCCCGACGACACTCCGGGCTCGGCCGCTCGCGGCGAGGTGGTCGACTATCCCTCGATGGGCGGATTCCTGGTGGGCGGCCGGGAGCGTCGCGACGACGGCCCGGCCGGCGGCTCCGGACGCCTGCGCTGGCGCGACCCGAGGGTCCTTCCCTGGCACATCATCGGAGTGGTCGGGGGCCACGGCAACGCGGCTCTGCTCGGGGTCATCGGCTTCCTCGTCATCGACCGCTCCGGGGTCCCGCTCGCCGAAGCGCAGCAATCGATCGCGATCGTCCTCATGGCGGGCGCCGGTGCCACCCTGCTCGCCCAGTGGGGCCTCATCCCGTTCCTCCGGCTCAACCCGCGCCAGCTCGTCTTCTGGGGCCTCCTCATCGCGACTGCCGGCACTCTCCAGACCGGCCTCGCCGCGAGCATGTACGGGATCACCCTCGGCTTCGCGGTGGCCTCGGCCGGCTTCGGACTGTTCCGCCCCGGCTTCACCAGCGGCGCCTCCCTCGCCGTCCGCCCGGACGAGCAGAACGCGGTCGCGGGGATGGTCACCTCGGTCAACGGGGTCGCCTACATCGCCGCGCCTGCGGTGGGGGTCCTGCTCTACGGGCTGTGGATGCCGCTCCCCTTCCTCGCAACCGCGGTCGGGCTGCTGTCGCTCGCCGCGTGGGTTTGGGCGCGGGTAAAAGGCTGAAGCCGCGTCTTAACCCAGGTGATTGGCAGCTGAGACCGGCTTCGACACTAGGCTTCGGACCATGAAGGGGACAGACTCGTTCTGACGACCCATGCCGCGCTTTTACCTTCACATCGTCGACAGCTACGGGCGCGCTCCCGACGAGGAAGGCCGCGAGTTCGAGAGCGCTCGAGAGGCGCGGGAGGAAGCCGTGAAAGGGGCGCGCTCGCTGCTCATCGGAGAGCTCGAGCAGGGCCGAATGGACCTGCGGGGCCGCATCGAGGTAGCAGACGACCGGCAGGGGGTCGCCGACGTGGTTCAGTTCGCCGACGTGGTGGACATCGTGAGTGGGCCGCTTCCCGGCCCGGAAAGCACAGACTGTTAGGCAATGACCGTCATCGGGGAGAATTTAGCTTTCCATCTCGGCCTGATCGGCGAGCTGTCCGTTGAAGATCGAGCCGCAATCGTCGCCCTCGACGGCGAGGTTCGCGAGCTGCCTCGTCACAAGGACATCATCCGACACGGCGACCGCGGGACTCACGCCGTCATCGTCCTGAGCGGATTGCTTCAGCGATATACGATCGGTCCGGAGGGAAAACGGCAGATCCACTCCTTCTACCTGCCGACCGACTCTCCGTGCCTCGAGACCCTCTACATCGACTACATGGACAACAGCCTTGGAGCGGTGATCGACAGCAGGGTCGGCCTGATCCCCAACGAGCAGCTTTACCGCCTGATCGGGGAGCGCGAGGGGGTCCGCAAGCTCATTTGGCGAGAGACTTTGGTCCAGGCCGCCGTCTTCCGCGAGTGGCTGATGCGCAACAGCAACCTGCCCGCCCATGCCAAGCTCGCCCACTTCTTTTGCGAGATGTTCGTGAGGGCGAAGGTCGCCGGCCTGGTGATCGAAGACGGCTTCGATCTTCCGATCACCCAGGAGACGCTGGCGGACGCCGTCGGTCTCACGGCGGTTCACGTCAATCGGACCCTGATGCTGCTTCGGGACGCCGGGGCCATGGAGTGGCGAACCGGCAGGCTCACCGTCAAGGATTGGGCGAAGCTCTCCGAGACGGGGGACTTCGACCCGCACTATCTCCACCTTCGGGCGACGAGCGGGGCGGGGTTGGGGGAAGGCGCGCGGGGGTAGCGAGGCCTTCCGTCACCCTCTCCCGCTTTCCGCGGGAGAGGAGGGGCCCGCCGCGAAGCGGTGGGAGGTGAGGGTCTGTACACCGGAGCCGGAAAAGACCCTCACCTCCCAAGCCTTCGGCTTGGGCCCCTCCTCTCCCGCGAAAAGCGGGAGAGGGATTGCGGCTCCGGCTCGAGCTGGATCTCCGCCTATCCCGTGCCCTTCGGCCCCCTCGGGGTGAGCATCCCCGGCGAGATGAAGCCGATGCCGCCCGCGCCGGTGCTCATCGCGTCGCGCTTCAGGCTTTCCTGGATCTTCTCATAATCCTTTTCCATCTCGGGAGTCACCGAGGCCCTGGTCTCGTCCAGCGCCATCTCGAAATCCGATCCCGTCACCTGGACCGCGTCGATCGAGCGGCGGAGGGCGAAAAGGCCGGCTCGGCGGACCAGGTCCTCGAGGTCGGCGCCGGTGAAGCGGTCGGTCCGGGCGGCGAAGCTGTCGAGGTCGACGTCCTCGGCGAGCGGCATCTTCGCGGTGTGGATCGAGAGGATCTTGCGCCGGCCCGCCTCGTTCGGGACCGCCACGTAGATGAGCTCGTCGAACCGGCCGGGCCTGAGCAGGGCCGGATCGATCAGGTTGGGCCGGTTGGTGGCGCCGATCACCACGACCGAGCCGAGGTCCTCGAGCCCGTCCATCTCCGCGAGGATGGTGTTGACGACGCGCTCGGTCACCTGGGGCTCGCCCAGGCCCCCGCCCCTTGCGGGCACGAGGCTGTCGAGCTCGTCGATGAAGATGACGGTCGGAGCGACCTGGCGGGCCCGGGCGAATAGCCGGGCGATCTGCTGCTCGCTCTCGCCATACCATTTGGACAGGAGGTCGGAGGATTTCGTGGCGATGAAGTTCGCCTCCGCCTCGCGCGCGCAGGCCTTGGCGAGAAGGGTCTTGCCGGTGCCGGGAGGGCCGTAGAGCAGGAAGCCCTTGGCCGGGCGAATTCCCATCCGCTTGAAGGCCTCGGGGCTCTTCAGGGGAAGCTCGACGCCTTCGCGCAGCCGCTCCCGAGCCTCGTCGACCCCGCCGATATCGTCCCAGCGGATCGTCGGCGCCTGGACCATCACCTCGCGCATCGCGGACGGCTGGACCCGCTTCAGCGCCTCCTCGAAGTCGCTGCCCTTGACCGAGAGATTGTCCAGCACCTCGTCGGGGATCTTGCCCTCGTCGAGGTTGATCTGGGGCATCATCCTGCGGACCGCCTCGATCGCCGCCTCGCGGGTCAAGGCGGCGAGGTCCGCTCCGACGAATCCGAAGGTGCGCCGAGCCAGCTCCTTGACGTCGACGTCCTCGGCCAGCGGCATGCCCCTCGTATGGATTCCGAGGATCTCGCGGCGGCCGCCCTCGTCGGGCACTCCGATGACGATCTCGCGGTCGAAGCGGCCCGGCCGGCGAAGCGCCTCGTCGAGCGCCTCGGGGCGGTTGGTGGCCGCGATGACCACCAGGTTCTGGCGCGGCTCGAGCCCGTCGAGAAGGGTGAGGAGCTGGGCGACGAGGCGCTTCTCGGTCTCGCCCTGCACCTGGCCGCGCTTGGGAGCGATGGAATCGATCTCGTCGATGAAGATGATCGCGGGCGAGGCCTTGGCCGCCTCCTCGAACACTTCGCGAAGGCGGCGCTCGCTCTCTCCATAGGCCGAACCCATGATCTCGGGACCGGCGATGTGGAAGAAGCTCGCGTCGCTCTCGTTGGCGACCGCGCGCGCCAGCCGGGTCTTTCCGGTTCCGGGCGGTCCGTAGAGCAGGACGCCCTTGGGCGGATCGACCCCGAGCCGCTCGAAAATCTCCGGATAGCGCAAGGGCAGCTCGACCATCTCGCGGAGCTGGTCGATGGTGGTCCCGATGCCGCCGAGATCGTCATAGGTGACGTCGGCGCGCCTCGTTTCGGTCGCCTCGGCATATTCGGGGCGAAGCTCGACCTCGGTATTGGCGTCGATATGGACGATCCCCTTGGGGACGGTCGAAACCACGGTGAGCCGGATCTCCTGGAGAGCGTAGGCGGGAGCGTTCAGCATCTGGCGAAGGTCGGGCGGGATGTCGCCGCGCTGGATCTGCTGCTGTCCGGTGGTGGCGACGACGTCGCCGGCGGTGAGCGGCTTCATCCCGAAGCTCCGCTTCAGGGCCTGGGCCGAGCCGTGGAGCCGAAGGTTCTTCTGAGCGGGCGCAAAGACCACCCGCTGGGCGGCCTTCGATTCGACCTTGCGCAAGGTGACGAAGTCGCCCGAGCCGATCTCCGCATTGGCGCGCTGGAGGCCGTCGAGCCGGATGATGTCGAGCCCCTCGTCCTCCGAATAGGGGCCGACGGCGCGCGCGGGGGTGGCGCGCTTTCCGGTGATCTCGATGACGTCGCCCTCGGCCAGCTCGAGCTGAGCCATCAGCCGCCGCGGCAGTCGCGCGAGGCCGCGGCCGCTGTCCTCGGGCCGCATCGTCGCGACCTGCAGCCTCGTCGGCTGCCTTTCCTCGTCGGCCATTGTCGCTCGTCCCTTCGCTGCTCTCGCGAGTCAGATAGGGTGGGAGAACGGGCCTGCCACCCCGGGGGGTTCCGGCAGGGGGTAAAAAAAGCCGCTTCGGGAGGCACCCCTGGCAAAGCGAAAACATTCCGGAGACGAGCTTGGGCTCGCTACTTTCAGGCGAGGAGAGCTAGGCGAAGAGCCACTAGAACCCCAAGCTGGAAAGCGACGCCGTAGCCCGCGTGGATCAGAAACGCCAATAAGAAGGCGCTCCTGGTCCGGCGCCCATACACGCGGCGAATCGCGAAACCCACCCAGACGAGATCGAAAAAGAACTTTCCGATGAAAAGCGGCAGCTGTGAGACACCGATGTAGTAGAGCGGCCACATGAGCACGACGGTGAGGCCAGTGAATGAAATAAGGTGCATCGCGAATACACCATGCTCCACTAAGTGACGGGGTGAGAAGAAGAGAATTAAGCGCACCCAAATCGTGAGAAAAAGAATCAGGGGGATTTGCAACAGGGAGAAGTTCCGCACCCATTCATTGTTGATCGTGTCGATGAACGCATCCGTGCTCATTCCAGCTCTCGCAGCTTTCTGCTCGAGCGACTGACGCATCCGCAGCTGCGCTTTATCCGGCGCCGCACCCGCGGGCGCTTCCAACGCAACGCGCAGATCGAACCCGGGAACGGCTTCAGTGGCGGTGAACGCCACGAGGTGGAGTGCGAAGACAGCCAGGGTCAGCGTGATCGGCTTCAGGTAGCGAATGCGCCGCGCGGTGAAGTTCTCCAGCGTCAATAGACCCGGCCGGAAGCACAATGCCCAGAACGTGCGCAGGAGTTTCGACCGGTGCAGATCGGTAATCTCAGCCGCCATATCTGATAAGAAGTGGCGCAGCGTGAGGTCGCGCCCGTGCAATTCCGGCGCACCGCACTGGTGGCAATAGTCCCCAAACAGCTGTGCACTGCAATTCTCGCACAGAGGAGGGGGAGATGTGGCTATGGCGTCACTCACGGCGAGAGCAGCTCCTGGTCAAACGAGATGAACTCCGTCCTACCCGGTCGTTTTCAAGTGCGCCGCTCGAGGTGGCCTGGATGGGGACATAGCGGAAAAAGTAGCACCATCAAACGGCTGCCCATGGGGCGCCCGTCCGGTTCGAGGAGGTGAGGAGCCGCGGCTGGGCGAGTGAGGCCTTCACGGGCGACCGCCATAGGCTGACGTTCCGGACCGGCGAGGCAACGGCGGCCGCCTACCTAAAGGCGCTGAGCACCGCCGGCCTTCACCTCCGCTTATTCAAGGATTCGGGCTTATTGCTTCAAGAGTGCCGAACCGAACGCGCTCACCCGGCCGGAAACGCAAAAAAAAGGGCCGGTCCCGAAGGACCGACCCTGAAAGTTTTTAGGAGAGGATGCCTGAAAAGGCCCGTCCCTTTTCAGCCTCGGGCGGTATTTGTGCAAGTGCGAACAACTATGCTACACATGCAATTGTTGCATCCTGATTTGCTGAGTTTCGCGGTTGTTATTACGCGGGAGGCTCTTAGGTGCGGCGCACAAGAGGAGACGCCTCCCAATGCGCAGACTGCCTCCGCTGACCTCAATCGAGGCTTTCGTCCAGGTCGCTCGCCTGGGCTCGGTCAAGGCCGCCGCCGAAGCCTTGTCCCTGTCCTCGCCGGCGCTGTCGCGCCGAATCCAGGCGCTCGAGCGCTTCGTCGGCCATCCCCTGTTCGAGCGGCGCCACCAGGCCGTGCACCTCAACCCCGACGGCGACCGGCTGATGGCCGAGATCGGGCCGGCGATCGACTCGCTGGCGCTGGCGATGGAGCGGGCGACGGGAAACGTCGAGGTGATGCGCCTGAGGCTCGCGATCCCGTCGCTCTTCGCCTCTCAGCGGCTGATGCCGAAGCTGCCCGGCCTTCGCGACCTCCACCCGGACCTGCACATCGACATCGACACCGGCTCGAACCGGCTCGCCCGGCTGGACGAGGGGCTGGACGCGGCGATCGCGATAACCACCGACATCGATCCTTCGCTCTATTCGCGGCGGATCGACAGCAATTGCGTCATCGCGATCGGCTCGCGCGCGGTCCAGGACGGGCCGAATGCAATCCGCCGGCCCTCGCAGCTCGCCGAAGCGACCGTCTTCCTGCACCGGGACATGCCGGAGTCCTTCGCCTACTGGCGCGACTCCCTCGGCCTTCCCGACCTTCAGCCGGCCGCGATCGACCATTTCGATTCGGGCCAGCTGATCCTCGACGCCGCCGCCCAGGGCCTTGGAGTCGCCTTCATGCTCGAGAGCCACCTCTACGGCTCCGGCGACGACAGGCTGGTCCGCCTCTTCGACCACAAGGTCGAGAGCCCCTACAGCTACTGGTTCGCCTGCCGCAGATCGGCGCTCAAGCGCCGTCCGGTGCGGATCTTCCACGACTGGCTGTTCGACAAGCTGCTGAAGGACGAGACGAAGGAAGCGGCGTAGGAGCAGGGTGGCGCAGGAAGCGGGCGTCATCCCGGCGAAAGCCGGGACCTCAGGGAGACCCGCAGTGCCTTTCCGCCCTGAGGTCCCGGCTTTCGCCGGGATGACGGGGGTTCCTACATCTTGATTCGGGCGACGATCCGGCGGAGCGCGGCGCGCGGCATCAGTCGGGTGCCGAAGGCGCCGATCTTGTTGGTCACCCCGGGAATGACGATCGCGCTGTTGCGCTCGAGGCCGTTCAGCCCGGCCCGGACCACCGCGACCGGGTCGGTCGCCATCTTCGCGAGCGTCGACCCCGCCGATTCGGCGACTTCGAAGAATTCGGTCGCCGTCGGCCCGGGGCAGAGCGCCGTCACTTTCACGCCTTTCCCCTTCATCTCCTGATGGATGGCCTCGGTCAGCGAGAGCACATAGGCCTTGCTCGCATAATAGACCGCCATGTTGGGTCCCGCCTGGAAGGCGGCGGTCGAAGCGACGTTGAGGATCGCTCCGTTGCGCCGCTCCGCCATGCCCGGAAGGACGAGCCTGCAAAGCTCGGTCAGCGCCCGGACGTTGAGATCGATCATCTCGACCAGCCGCTCGGGCGAGGACTCGGCGAACCCGCCCGAAAGGCCGAAGCCGGCATTGTTGATCAACGTGTCGACCTCGAGGCCGAGCCCGGCCACCTCCGCGAGCAGCCGCCCGGCCGCCCCGGGCTCAGCCAGGTCGGCTGCGATCACATGGGCGGAGCCCAGCTCGGCGGCCAGCGCCTCCAGCCGCTCCCTTCGCCGGGCGACCAGGACCAGCTCGTCGCCGCGCGCTCGGCACTGGCGGGCGAATTCCGCGCCCAGCCCCGCCGAGGCGCCGGTGACGAGAGTGACCCCCCGGGCCAACGATCAGGGCCTGAGGGAGGCCTTGACGATCTTGCCCGGCTCGCGGGGCGGCTCGCCCTTGGGGAGGGCGTCGACATGCTCCATGCCTTCGGTGACCTGGCCCCAGACGGTATATTGGTTGTCGAGGAAGCGGGCGTCGTCGAAGCAGATGAAGAACTGGCTGTTGGCGCTGTTCGGGTTCTGAGAGCGGGCCATCGACGCGACCCCGCGGACGTGGGGCTCCCGGCTGAACTCGGCCTTGAGGTCGGGCCTGTCGGAGCCGCCCATGCCTGTGCCCGTCGGATCTCCGCCCTGGGCCATGAAGCCCGGGATGACCCGGTGGAAGACGACCCCGTCGTAGAAGCCCTCTTCGACCAGCTCCCTGATCCGGGCGACGTGGCCGGGCGCGAGATCGGGCCGGAGCTTGATGACGACGTCGCCGCCGCTGCTGAGGTTGAGGACCAGTGTATTGAGCTCGTCGGCCATGATGTTCTCCGTTTCCAATTCGTCATCCCGGCGAAGGCTGGGATCCATGAACACGGTCATTGTCGAACGGGCGACTGACTCATCGCCCCCTCCGGCCCGATCCGCGTTCATGGATCCCGGCCTTCGCCGGGATGACGGGTCGAGGCGGACATAAGCTCCCGGCTTGCGCTGCGCCACCCCGCTCGACACTCCCGCCGCCTCGTCCTAGGAAGCGCCTCGGCGACACACTGGGGAAGGAGGGGCGGATGAGCGACAGCGATATCGATCTGTCCGCCCCGCCCGGCGCTGTCGCCGAAGGCCGGCTGGACGAGGACGACCGGCTGAAGCCCGAATATGTCAGCGAGGTGATGGAGCGCGTCGACTCGGGCGATTTCGACGGCGCGCGCGCGCTGGTCGAGCCCCTCCATCCCGCCGACCTCGCCGATCTGTTCGAGCTGGTCGACAGCGACGACCGCCGGGCGCTGGCCGCCGCCATCGCCGATCTTCTCGACGGCGACGTGCTCGCGGAGATGAACGAGCATGTCCGCGAGGAGCTGATCGACGCCCTCGATCCGCGCCAGGTCGCCGACCTCGCCGGAGAGATGGAGACGGACGACGCCGTCGCCATGATCGAGGACCTCGAGGAGGACGAGCAGCGCGCCGTCCTTCGCGAGCTCGACCCCGACGACCGAGCCGCGATCGAGGAGGCGCTCACCTATCCCGAGGAGTCCGCGGGCCGGCTGATGCAGCGCGAGCTGATCGCGGTGCCCGAGCATTGGACGGTCGGCCAGGTCATCGACTATCTTCGCGCCGGCGAGGACCTCACCACCGATTTCTGGGAGGTCTTCGTCGTCGACGGGCGCCACCATCCGGTCGGCACCTGCATGCTGAGCTGGATCCTGAGGACCCACCGCCACGTCGCGGTCGCCGACGTGATGAAGCGCGAGCAGACGCTCATCCCGGTCGACATGGACCAGGAGGAAGTGGCGCTGCGCTTCCAGAAATACGCGCTCATCTCCGCGGCGGTGATCGACCAATCGGGCCGGCTGGTGGGGATGATCACGGTCGACGACATCGTCCACATCATCCAGGAGGAAGCGTCGGAGGACGTCCTCCTGCTCTCGGGCGCCGGCGAGGGCGACATCAACCAGCCGCTGCTCGAAAGCTATTCGAGCCGCGTGCGCTGGCTGATCGCCAATCTCGGCACGGCGCTGGTGGCGGCGACGATCATCGGACTGTTCGAGGGCACGATCTCCAAGATGGTCGCGCTCGCGGCGCTGATGCCGATCGTCGCCGGGGTGGGCGGCAACGCCGGCACCCAGACGCTGGCGGTGACGGTCCGGGCGCTCGCCACCAACCAGCTCACCCAGTCCAACACCTGGCGGGCGATTCTTCGCGAGATTCAGGTCGCCTGCCTCAACGGGATCACGGTCGCCATCGTGATCGGAGTGGGAGTGGGGCTGTTCTTCGCCAATCCGGCCTTGGGCGGGGTCATAGCCGCGGCAATGCTCGCCAACATCATCATCGCGGGCTTTGCCGGAGTGTTGGTACCGCTTGCCCTCGAACGCGCCGGAGCGGATCCGGCGGTGGCCTCGTCGGTGTTCGTGACGATGGTGACCGATTCGATGGGCTTCCTCGTCTTCCTGGGGCTGGCCTCGGCCTCGGGCATCGCCGGCTAGTCCCCAGCGTCATCCCGGCGAAAGCCGGGACCTCAGGACGAGAAGTCACGGCGGGTCTCCCCGAGGTCCCGGCTTTCGCCGGGATGACGGAGCAATATTCCTATTGCTCCAATCACTTATCCAATTATGAAATCCCGATGCCGCTCAACATCAGCAAGGTCGCCGTCGGCTGCGCCAGCCTCGACGCGCTTCAGGCGCGGCAACGGCTCCGGCTGAGCGGCGGAATCGTACCCGTCGTCACCCGCTTCCGCCCGAAGCGCGCCGAGGAGCTGATCGGCGGCTCGATCTACTGGATCGTCAAGCACAGGATCTCCGTCCGCCAGGCCATCCTCGGCTTCGCCGACCGCGAGGAGGACAGCCGGACGATCATCCGGCTCGATCCCCAGCTGGTCCCGGTCCGGGTCCTGCCGAAACGCGCCCACCAGGGCTGGCGCTACCTGGAGCCCGCCGACGCACCGCTCGACCTCGACGGCGACGACACCGGGCTTGCCGAGCTGCCCGCGGAGCTGACGGCCAGGCTTGCCGCGCTGGCGCTGATCTAAGTCTCAATCCTCCCCTGCATTTGCAGGGGAGGGGGACCAGCCGAAGGCTGGTGGAGGGGCTTTACGGGTGCGAGCTTTACGCGTGCGAAGAGCCCCTCCACCGCGCTTCGCGGTCCCCCTCCCCGAGAAATCTCGGGGAGGACTGAATTTCAGCGCGCCCCGCCGCAGATCACCCGGCCCGAACCTTTGGATGTCACTGTGCAGGCGGGGCTTCCGATGATCTCGACGTCGCCCGCTCCGGCGGACGTCACCTTCGCCGTCCGCGCGACCGCGACCACGACGTTGCCGGCCGTGTCGGACCCGAACTGGGCCTCGTCCGCGGTCAGGCCGGTGGCGGCGAGGTCGCCGCTGCCCTGGACGGCCGCCTTGAGCTGCTTGGTCCGGCCGGCGAGAGTGATCCGGCCGCTTCCGAGCAGTCCGACGACGAGAGTGTCGGCCTCGACCGCGCCGACGTTCAGCCGGCCGCTTCCGGAGACCGAGACATCGACTCTGAGGCCCTTCGCCCGGTCGATGTCGAGGCTGCCGGAGCCGACGACGGCGGCGCTGCGAAGGTCGCGCGTCGTCAGGGCGATCGCGACCGGGCCGGGATCGGCCGCCGGATAGCTTCCCAAAGCCGAGCGGTTGCGGCTGACCCGCAAGGTCCCGCCCTGGACGTCGACCGAGACCTGGTCGAGGGCCTGGACCGATCCTTGCGCCCTCGCAGCCGAGCTCCGGCCGGTCGTAAGAGTCACCCGATAAGGCCCGTCGACCTGCACCCGGTCGAAATCCGTGACGGAGTAGCTTCGGTCAGCCGCCCCGACGGGTGCTGCGGCGGCGAAGGCGAGGAGGGCGAGCGGCAGGATCCTGATCATGCCGGAAAACCTGCCGGAAAATGGTTAACGCTCCGTCAATTTTCCGTCATCCCGGACTTGATCCGGATCCATGAACACGACCCGCGGAGAGAACTCGCAGGCGTCCGTAACCATGGGTTCCGGCCGGAATGACGATATCAGGACGGTCCTACCCGCAGCGTACGTCGCCCGAGCCCATCTTGTTGACGGAGCATTTGGCTCCGCCGGTGACGACGACGTCGCCCGAGCCCATGATCTCGACGTTTGCGCTTTCCGTCGCCTTGGTCTCGACATTGCCGGACCCCGCGATCGAAACCTTGGCGCTCCTGACCTGAAGGGCGCCGGCACGGACGTCGCCCGAGCCGGCGACCTCGAACTCCGCCGAGTCGGCCGTTCCCGAAGCCGTCACGCCGCCCGACCCGGCGATCGAGAAGCTGGCCTTGCGGGCGCGCAGGCTGGCGAGCTGGATCTCGCCCGACCCGGCGATCTCGCCGGCGAAATCGCCGCCCTCGACCCTGTCGATCTTCATGTCGCCGGAGCCGGCCACTTCGGCGCCCCGAAGAGCGGCGGCGCGGACGTGCACCGTCACCGGCCCGTGATCCTTGCCCCAGCCGAACGACCAATTGCCCTTCTTGTAGCCGATTTGGAGGATTCCGTTCTCGACCTTGATCTCGAGCTTCTCGAGCAGGGCCGAGTCGCCCTCGGCCCTGACCGAGGGCGGTCCGCCGACGGTGACGACGACGTTCGACGATCCGGTCAGCGATATCCTGTCGAACGCGCCTACAGCGAAGTCCCGGGTCCCCCGCTGGCCCTTGCTCTCTCCGGCCCCGCCCGAAGAGCAGGCCCCGAGCATTAGAACGGATATCAAGATCGCGCCACGCATGTCGGTCTCCTCATCACGTGTGTTATGCACATAATACACACGATGAAGCGATGCCGCAACAAAAAAGGCGGCCCGTCGCCGGACCGCCTGTTTTGCCGTCATCCCGGCGAAAGCCGGGACCTCAGGTCATTGAGGCTCGACGGGTCTCCCCGAGGTCCCGGCTTTCGGGTTCCCATCAAAGTAATACCTTGATGGGGTCCCTCCCGGGACGACGGTTCTAGACCGCCGCCGCGGCCTTCTCGCGATTGTACACCGCCGCGGCCTTGTTGAGGATCTCGAGGATCTTCACCAGGGCGGCCGGCTCGTCGACCTGCTCCATCGCGGCGAGCTCCCGGGCGAGGCGGCTCGAGGCCGCCTCGAAGATCTGACGCTCCGAATAGCTCTGCTCGGGCTGGTCGTCGGCCCGGAACAGGTCGCGGGTCACCTCGGCGATCGACACCAGGTCGCCCGAATTGATCTTCGCCTCATATTCCTGGGCTCGGCGCGACCACATGGTGCGCTTCACCTTGGGCTTGCCCTTCAGGGTGGCGAGCGCCTCCTGCATCGTCTTGTCGGACGAGAGCTTGCGCATGCCGACGCTTTCCGCCTTGTTGGTCGGAACGCGCAGGGTCATCTTTTCCTTCTCGAACCGAAGCACGTACAGCTCGAGCTGCATTCCGGCGATGTCCGTGCTCTGCAGTTCGATCACCCGGCCAACGCCGTGCTTGGGGTAAACAACGTAATCGCCAACGTCGAAGCTCAACGCTTTCGCTGCCATGTATTCGACCTTCCCATTGGGAACGGCCGCACCCGCGCCGGATTCCATCCGCCCCAAGGACGCTTCCAACCTGCGATGTGCGACGATTCTTCTTGTGACCACCGGTTGCGGAATGCCTGCCGCATCCGCTTCGATGGACCCCTTATAACCGAAAAGGTGCCGAAAAGCTACCCTTTTGACCGCGCAGCGGTCATCCCGGCGACACAAGACCGTCATCCCGGCGAAAGCCGGGACCTCAGGCCGCTAAAGTCACGGCGGGTCTCCCCGAGGTCCCAGCTTTCGCCGGGATGACGGGGACAAGCCGAGTCCGCCTTCCGGCGGGGATCAATCCCCCTGGCCGGGCTCCGTCGAGAAATATTTGTCGAACTTGCCTTCCTCGCCCTTATGCTCGTCGGCGTCGGCCGGGCTCTCGCGCTTGCGGGTCAGGTTGGGCCATTCGGCGGAGTAGGTGGCGTTGACCTCGAGCCATTTCTCGAGCCCCGCCTCGGTGTCGGGGACGATCGCCTCGGCCGGGCATTCCGGCTCGCACACGCCGCAGTCGATGCATTCCGAAGGATTGATGACGAGCATGTTCTCGCCCTCGTAGAAGCAGTCGACCGGGCAGACCTCGACGCAATCCATATATTTGCAGCGAATGCAGGCATCGGTGACGACGTAGGTCATTGGCTTCTCCCTGGAGCCGGTTTCCTAGTCGCGCGCGCCTTGCCTCGTCAACGGGCGGCTTTTCCAAATCCTCCCCGGCATTTGCCGGGGAGGGGGACCATGCGAAGCATGGTGGAGGGGCCCTTGCCAACTCCGAAGGACCCCTCCACCGCGCTACGCGCGGTCCCCCTCCCCCGGAAATCCGGGGGAGGAATTAGAGGGTCCCGAACCCGCCGCTATTTCCGAGTAGAGCGCCCTCGCCTCCGCCGCAGGCCCCCGCCGCGCCGGCAGCGACTCGACCTTCAGCACCCGAACCGTCCCTCGCTGGGCGAAGCTCATCACGTCGCCGACCCTGACCGGGGCATGCGCCCGGTCGACCACCCGCCCGCCGATCCGAATCCGCCCCTGCTCCGCCAGCGTCTGCGCGAGGGCCCGGGTCTTCACGATCCTGGCGAACCACAGGAACTTGTCGAGCCTTAAGCTGTCAGCCACGCCTGAGTCCCGCCAGCGCCGCGAAGGCGTTGGCCGTCTCCGGCCTGCGCGGCGCCTCGGGCCGCCTCGCCCGGCCGCGCCAGACCCATGCCTGCTCCCCCTCGGAAGGCCGGAAGCCGAGGTCCCGCATCAGCTTCGCCACCGCCTGCGGCTGAAGGCCGAGCGAGGTCTTCAGGGCTTCGTCCACCACCGGCTGCGGCTTTCCGGTCCGGGCCTCGTGGGCATGGCGGGCCAGCCGCTCGACGAGGTCCACCCGAAGCATTTGCGGCCCGAGCGGCCGGAAGCCGAGGCGAACGAGCCGAATCCGCTCGCCGTCGGGCGGGCAGGGGAGGATCACCGCCGATTCGGGCGGAAGCTCGGGCATCGGCTCGCCCGCGGCCGCCGAACGAAGCGCCGTCCGCCAGCGCCGGGCCTCGGGCTTCAGAACGTCGGGCATGAACAGGTCGAGCGCCCCGATCCTGACCTTGAGGCCGGTGATCGCCCGCCTCTGATCCTTGTCGAGCGCGGCGAGCGGCTTGGCCACGGCTTCGCGGGCGACGATCCCCCCTTCGTCGACCAGCATCGCCAGGATGGAACGGACCGCCGCAGGCGCCGTCCTGTCCTGGGCGGCGAGCCCCGCCTGCCGAAGCGGGCCGAGCGACCGCTCGACCTGGTGCCGAACCCAAAGGTCGAGCCGCTGGACCACGACCCCGCGCCCGCGCTCGGACAGTCGGTCGAGCTTGCGGTCGACGATCACTCGCGGGCTGAGCAGGTTCTTGCCCGGACCGAGCCGGGCCACCTCGTGCCCCCGCCAGAGCACCGCCACCGGCTGGCCCGGCAGCGTCCGCAAGGTGAAATGGTCGTCCGTATCGGCGGCGAGCGCCGCTGCGCGCTTCTCATATTCGCCGCCCAGCCTCCGCTCGGCGGTGGCGAGAAGCATCTTCCGGTCGGAATGGCGTGCGGTCGGGTCGACCTCGAAGCCGAAGCCCTCCATCCGACCGATCGGGAAGGAGCCGACGGTGACCTCGCCCTGCTCGTCGACGATCACCGGGAACTCGCCGACGCCCTTTCGGCCGATATCCTTGAGGAGCACCGAAGTGCGGCGGTCGACGAAGCGCTGGGTCAGCCGCTCGTGAAGGGCGTCAGACAGCCTCTCCTCGACCTCGCGGGTCCGCTCGGCCATCGCCGCGGGCTCGCCGAGCCAGTCGGAGCGATGGGCGATATAGGCCCAGGTCCGAACCCCGGCGAGCCGGTCGGCGAGTATCTCGATGTCGCCCTGGACGTTGTCGAGCTGGGCGACCTGGCCCGCGAACCAGCCGCTCGGAATCCGCCCGTCGCCTTCGCTGAGGTGGAGGTAGAGCCGGGCCACCAGGCGGGCGTGATGGTCCGGGCCCGTCTTTCTGAAGTCGGGCAGGCCGCAGGCCGCCCACAGCCGCCGAACCGATTCCTGGCCGCGGGCCCGAGCGGCGACCTCGGGATCCTCCGCCAGCCGCTTCAGGACGGCGAGGTCGATCGCCTCGGGCGCCGCTCGAAGCCCAGCCTCGTTCGGCCTTCGCTCGAGCGAGCGGACCAGCCATTCGACGCTCCGGAAATCGGGATCGCCTTCCCTCCAGTAGAGGTGGTCGAGCGGAGCGAATCGATGCCCCTCGATCGCTTCCAGCTCCTCGGGCGTGAACTCGGTCGAAGACTCGCCCTCGAGGGTCAGCACCCCGAACGTCCCGTCCCGCTGGTGGCGCCCGGCGCGGCCGGCGATCTGAGCCATCTCCGCGGGGGTCAGCCGCCGCCGCCGGTGGCCGTCATATTTGGAGAGGCCGGCGAAGGCGACATGGGTCACGTCCATGTTGAGCCCCATCCCGAGCGCGTCGGTGGCGACGAGGTAATCGACCTCGCCCGCCTGGTACATCGCCACCTGGGCGTTTCGGGTGCGCGGGCTAAGGGCGCCCATCACCACCGCCGCTCCTCCGCGCATCCGGCGGAGCATCTCGGCGACGGCGTAGACCTGCTCGGCCGAGAAGGCGACGATGGCGGAGCGGGGCGGGAGGCGCGAGAGCTTCGACGGCCCCGCATAGGAAAGGGTCGAGAATCGCGGCCGGGTGACGATCTCCGCCTTGGGCAGAAGCGCTCGGACCATCGGCTTCAAGGTCTCGGAACCGAGGATCATCGTCTCCTCGCGGCCGCGCGCGTGCAGCATCCGGTCGGTGAAGACATGGCCGCGCTCCGGGTCCGCGCCGAGCTGCGCCTCGTCGAGCGCGACGAAGGCGAAGTCGCGCTCCATCGGCATCGATTCCGCCGTGCAAAGGAACCAGCGCGCGTCCTTGGGGACGATCTTCTCCTCGCCGGTGATGAGCGCGACCCGGTTCGCCCCCTTCATCGCCGCCACCCGGTCGTAGACCTCGCGCGCCAGAAGCCTGAGCGGGAAGCCGATCATCCCGCTCGAATGCGCCGCCATCCGCTCGACGGCGAGGTAGGTCTTGCCGGTATTGGTGGGGCCAAGGACCGCCGTCACCGGCGCCCGCGCGAAGTCGCTCATGGCGCCCTAGATCGGACGTTCCTTCGCCGGACGCAATGATCTGCATCGCGACCCGCCGTCATCCGGCGAAAGCCGGGACCTCGGGGAGACCCGCCGAGACGTCTTGTCCTGAGGTCCCGGCTTTCGCCGGGATGACGAGAGCGGGCCGTAGTTCCCGCAAGCCCTCACGCTTCACCGTCACCCGCGGCACGCCTCACCGCAAGTCGGCGCTAATATCCGCCTGCTTTACTGGACTTTAACCCCGTTTCGCCACAGTCCGCTCCACCTGGCCACGATCCGCGGCCGGGGGGTGTTTCTAGGATCGCGGGGGCTTTTTCCGCCTTGTATCAGTTCGACAATATCAGGCCCGGAGCCGGCGGAGCAGTCTCGCTCGCCTTCGAGCCCGCCCTCAAGGCGCGCAGCTTCGGAAGCCGCTCGGCGCCGGCGCAGCGCAACTTCGATCTCGTCGTCGATCTCGGCGCGCGGATCGGGTCGGGCACCTGGTTTCGCGGAGCCTTCACCTGCACCGCCTTGTGCGGCGCCGCCTTGTGGCTCGCCCCGGGCTTCGACCCGATTCCCGCCGCTTCGGCCAAGCCGCTCTCCGACGCGCAATTCGCCCAGTCTCGAACCCTCTCCATCTCGCCGCTCGCTCTTGGTGCCGACACCGGCCGCCGGATGGCTCCGACCGACGCCGTCGAGCCCCTTCTCGACCGGCCCGAGCGTCCGACGATCGAGATGGTGGCGACGCTGGGCGAGGGCGACGGCTTCGTCCGCGCCCTCGAGCGCGCCGGAGTGGCTCCGAGGGAGGCGGACGAGGTCGCCAAGCTGGTCGCCGCGGCGGTACCGCTCGACCAGATCAAGGCCGGAACGACGATGAACATCGTCCTCGGCAAGCGCCCCGACCGCACAGTCGCCCGGCCGCTCAACGCTTTGTCGCTTCGAGCCCGCTTCGATCTCAAGCTTTCCCTGAAGCGCGCGGGCAGGAAGCTCGCCCTGGTCCGAACCCCGATCTCCGTCGATTCGACGCCGCTCCGGATCCAGGGCTATGTCGGCTCCAGCCTCTACCGCTCCGCCCGGGCCGCCGGCGCACCGGCCAAGGCGGTCGAGGCCTATATCCGCGCCGTCGCGAGCCAGACGAGCATCTCCGGCCTGACCCCGGACGACCGCTTCGACATCATCCTCGAGCATCGCCGGGCCGCGACCGGCGAATCGGAGACCGGGCGCGTGCTCTATGCCGGGCTCGACCGTGGCGGCTCGGGCAAGGACCTGAGGCTCATGCAATGGGAGCAGGGCGGCCGCGCCGAATGGTACGAAGCCTCCGGAGTGGGCCGCGAGAGCGGGATGCTTCAGCGGCCGGTACCGGGCACCGTCTCGTCCAATTTCGGAATGCGCCGCCACCCGATCCTCGGCTATTCGCGGATGCACAAGGGGATGGATTTCCGGGCCGGCTACGGAACTCCGATCCTCGCCGCAACCGACGGGCGAATCGCGGCGGCCGGCTGGGCCGGCGGCTACGGCAACCAGGTCCGGATCGCCCATGGCGGCGGCCTCGTCACCAGCTATTCGCACATGAGCCGGATCGTCGCCCGCCCCGGAAGCCAGATCCGCCAGGGCCAGGTGATCGGCTACGTCGGCTCGACCGGCCTCTCGACCGGCCCGCACCTCCATTACGAGCTCCTCAAGGACGGGGTCCCGGTCAACCCCGCGGCGGTCAAGTTCGTCAGCCGCGCGCAGCTCGACGGCCAAAGCCTCGCCGCCTTCCGCTCGCGGCTGAAGACTTTGCTCGCGGTCAAGCCGGGCGCTTCAAGGATGGCCGAGTCGGCGAGCAAGAAGAAACCGCGCGCCTGACGGCCGAGCACGGGCCAACGATTCCAATCGCTTAGTAATTGGTGCCTGGCACCAATTTGTTCTCCGCCGGGGAATAGAGCCCCGGACCGAAGGCCGATTGTTTTCGCACAAAGAACACGAAGGGCACCAAGAGGCCTCGCGGGCGGGGGAGTCGCGGCCTTTTTCGACGCGACGGTGAGCCAGGTCGCTTCGCGGATTCTTCGTGCTCTTCGTGCTCTTCGTGCTCTTCGTGCTCTTTGTGCGAACCCTTTTTTGTCTGATCAAGGTTCGTCCAGGTGGGGGAGTCTCGGCGGGTATCTCCGAGGTCCCGGCTTTCGCCGGGATGACGGGTGGGCTTCGAATTTGGGGCTTGCCAAGCCGTTCCCGTTATGTTCTAATAGGGTCATGGGTATTGCCGACGAGTCGCGGGCGTTCGCCCTGGCCTTGCTCACCGTCCTGGTGAGGCTGTGCCTGCTCGCGCTCGACCTGGTGGCGGGACTGCTCAGGACCCGGGATTTCCAGGTCGCCTGTTCGGGTCTGTCGGGCCTGTCGGGTCTCGGAGCCGAATCAGCGGCCCTGGCTTCGCCACCTCTTGACCACCCGGGCGACCATCGCCTCCTCGTCGCCGGTCTGGCGCCACAGCTCGGAGAAGAGCGGGTCGGACGAGGCGGGGCGGCGGTCGCGTTCGAGGTCGTCGAACGAGACCCGGATCGGGATCGAGACGCCCTCGCCGCAGACGATGCACTCGCGGTTTCGAAGCGCCGGGATGACGTCGAGGAAGCCGCGGGCGCCCTCCGGCATGGCCGACTTGACGAAATGCTGGTCGCGCTCGTTGTTGAGGCGCATCGCGATGATGGTGCCGCACTGGGAGAGCACGCCCTCGGCGAGGTCCGACGGACGCTGGGTGATGAGGCCGAGCGAGACGCCGTATTTCCGGCCCTCCTTGGCGATGCGCTCGAGGATCTTGCGGACGGCCTGGCCGCCGCCGGTCTTGTCGGACGGGATGTAGCGGTGGGCCTCCTCGCAGACGAGGAGGACGGGCCTCGGAACCTCGTTCCTCGACCAGATCGCATAGTCGAAGACCAGGCGCGAAAGCACCGCGACGACCACCGAGACGATGTCGGACGGAACGCCGGAAACGTCGACGATCGAGATCGGCTTGCCCCTGGCGGGAAGCCGGAAGATCTTGCCGATGAAGTTGGTCATCGAATCGGCGATCAGCATTCCCGAGAACATGAAATGATAGCGGGGATCGGCCTTCAGCTCGTCGATCTTGGTCTTGAGCCGCATGAACGGCGCGGTGTCGGTCGCCTTGTTGAGCAGCCCCATCTCGCTGTTGATCGCGCCCGCGAGGTCGGACAGCGCATAGGGGATCGGCGAATCGACGGTGAGCTTCAGCATGCCCTCCGCCGCCCGGTTCTTGCTGCGCGCAAGCAGCAGGCACTTGGCGAGGATGTCCATGTCCCGCTGGCGCTCGGCGCCGGCGGAGGTGATGAACACCTCGCAATGCTCCTCGAAGTTCATCAGCCAGTAGGGCATTGCGAGATTTTCGACGTTGAACAGCTCGCCGACATGCTTGAACGCGGCGCTATATTCGCCGTGCGGATCGATCATGACGATATGGCCCTCGGGGGCGAGATCGCAGATGCGGTGCATGATGAGGGCGGCCGAGGTCGACTTGCCGGTGCCGGTCGAGCCGAGAAGGGCGAAATGCTTGCCGAGGAGGGCGTCGACATAGAGCGCGCCGCGGACGTCCTTGGTCGGATAGACGGTGCCGATCTCGATATGGGCGCGCTCGTCGGCGGCGAACATCTGCCGCATGTCCTGGCCCGAGACCGGGAAGACCTTTGCGCCCGGCGGCGGATAGCCGGTGATTCCGCGGCGGAAGTTGATCAGCTTGCCGGTCTGCGGGTCTTCCTCGCCCTCGCCCAGGAAGTCGATGTCGGCCGAGACCATTCCGGCCTCGCCGTCGCGAAGGGTGAGGCTTCGGACGTTGGCGAGGAGCCAGCGGTTTCCGGCCTCCAGCTTGACGTGGCCGCCGACCTGGCCGGACAAAGCGATGCTCGGATCGGGATCGCGGGACACGTCGGCGAGTCGGGAGGCTTCGAGCTCGATCCGGCCGCCGCCGCCGCGAATGTCGACGACCTGGCCGATCGGAGCGTGGCGCACCGGCTGCGGGATGGTCGGCCGGATGGTCGGCGCGAATTCCTCGGCCTCCTCGGGCAGAGTGACGGTCCTGAAGTTCATCATGTCGGTCATTCGAGCGTCGCTGCCCCCGGCTGTTCACGGAGCCCTCCCTAGCAGCGAGGGGTAAACAACTGCTTTTTCTGTTTTTGTCCTCCCTGTCCGCGAAGCGGATGGGGAGGGGGACCATGCGAAGCATGGTGGAGGGGTGGCTGCCGAAGAGCTGGGAGCTGGCTCGTGATGGCGAAGGCCTGCCCCAGCTACCCCTCCACCAGGCTTCGCCTGGTCCCCCTCCCCATGCTTCGCATGGGGAGGACAAGGTTCACCCCCGACGGAACACCAAGCTCCCGCCCCAGCCCATGAGCAGCGAAAGTGCCACCGCCGCCACTCCATAGGCGAAGGACCAGCGGTCGGCGGCGGCGGCGACGTCGCGCTCGAATCCGGTCTTGCCGATTCGGATGTCGCGCACGGCGCCGGCGATCACCCGGCCGTCCTTGATGAGGAAGGTCTCCGCCGTATAGTCGCCGACCGGAACCCGCGCCGGGATGGTGATCCGGCCGCGATAGAGGACGTGGTCGGTGATCCGGACCCCCGTCGGGTCCTCGATATAGAGGGACTGGCGTTTCATCAGGTCGATCAGCCCCGCTTCGAACCGCCTCTGCACCTCGGGCGACTTGCCGCCGCCGGGCGACAGCGAGAGGTTCTCGAGGCCGAGCTCGTAGATGGCGGCCGTCCGCTCGTCGATCAGCCTGGACAGCGGCCTCGACGAGGCGACGGCGTAGAAAGAGGGGGCGGAGCGGAACCGCGCGGCCTCGACGTTCATCCAGATCCCCGCCACCTTCTGCTTCTCCCGGACGACGAGGGGCTGGACCGGCCCCTTCACGACGACGGCGATGTCGGCATGCTCGGTCGGGGTCCGGCCGCCCGGGTAGAGTATGGCTCCGAACAGGAGGAGCTCCGCTCCGGTGAAGCTGTACTGGATATCGATGCTGCTCTGGGAGACGTCGGGGACCAGCCGCGGCTTCGCGGCGCCGAGCGCGAGCGGCGCGGCGCACAGCAGAAGGAGGGCCCGGAGCCTCTTCACAGCACCTGCAGCGTATAGATCTCCTCGGGCCGCCAGCCGAGGCCGATCGCCATTCGCAAGGCGACCGCGAGGATGATGATGGCGAGGAACATGCGGAGCAATTCGGGCTTCACCTTCTGGGCGAAGCGGGCCCCGAACTGGGCTCCGATCACCGATCCGAGGAGGAGCAGGCCGGCGAGGACGATGTCGACCGACTTCGTGGTGGTGGCGTGGATGAGGGTGGTCGCCGCGGTGACGAACAGGATCTGGAGAAGCGACGTGCCGACCACCACCTGCGCCGACATTCCGAGCAGGTAGATCATCGCGGGAACGACGATGAAGCCGCCGCCGACCCCGAGCAGGACGGTCAGAATCCCGGCTCCGAAGCCGAGCAGAAGCGGCGCCAGCGGCGAAATGTAGAGGCCGGACTGATAGAAGCGCCAGCGCATCGGGAGGACCGCGATCAGCGGGTTGTGGCGCCTTGGCTTCTTCTTATTCTCCTTCGGCTTGATGATGTCGAGCGAGGTCGCCGCTTCCTTGCCCATCATGATGCCGATGGTTCCGAGCAGGATGACGTAGAGGAGCGAGATGACGGTATCGATCTGCCCCGCATCCTGCAGCACCCGGAACAGCCCGCCGCCGGCGAGCGCCCCGAGGAGGCCGCCGGCGATGATCACCGCGCCCATCCGGTAGTCCACGCCCTTCCGTCGGCGATGGGCGAGAACGCCCGAGACGCTGGTTCCGGTGATCTGGGTGGTCGCGGAGGCGACCGCCACGGCCGGCGGGATGCCGTAGAAGATGAGGATCGGAGTGGTCAGGAAACCTCCGCCGACCCCGACCATCCCGGTCAGCAGGCCGACCACTCCGCCGAGCAGGATTATCGCCAGCGCGTTGACCGAAAGGCCGGCGATGGGAAGGTAGATGTCCACGCCGCACTGACTAGCCGCTGGCGGGGCGATGCGGAAGGGTGAGGCGGCGATAGGCATCACGTCATCCCGGCGAAAGCCGGGATCTCGGAGAGACCCTCCGAGACTTCTCGTCCTGGGGTCCCGGCTTTCGCCGGGATGACGGGTGGTCAGAAGTCCGTGGCGAGCGTCAGCGTGGGTCCCGAGCCCGGCCGGGCATTGCCGGCGACCCGAACGCGCCAGTCGGCCGCGACCGTGACGGAGCGGCCGGCGACGGGCAGCCTGAGCGCCGCCTGCGGCCCGAGGTCGAGCCGGGCGAGGCCGGGCTGGGCGGCGCCCCAAACTCCGGCGCCCAGGCGGGCCCGTTCGCCCAAGGGAAGCGAGAGCCGGAGCGAGCCGTCCGCGAACGGGTCGCGCGAGCGGGCGCCCACGATGCCGGCCTGGGCGTAGCCGTCGGCCCGCAAGGGCCCGAGCCGGGCGTCGCCGACGCCGCCGTACACCGTGATTCCGAAAGCCGAGCGGCCTTCCCGGCCGAGCGCCTGCCGGCGCTCGGCGAGGACATGGACGGGCAGCCGCCGGGCCGGCTTCCAGTCGATCCCCAGGGCCGCCTCGGCGCCTTCGGTCCGCCGGAGCGGGGCGGAGAGCCGGAGCGACAGGGCCAGCGGCCGCCCGGAATCGCGGTTCAGGCGATAGGCGAGCCTCGCTCCGGCCTGGCTTCCGCCGAGCAGCCCTCCGGCGGCGAGCGGTGCCGGATCGCCCTCCCGGACGAAAGCCCAGGCGGAAAGCGACCAGCGCCCGCGCGGCTGCTGGACCGGAGCGTTGGCCGGGGGCGAAGCGATCGCCGGCAGGACGGTCGCAATCGCCGAACCGGCCGGCACGGAGCGCGGCGGAAGATCGCGCGGCGCCGAAGCCTGGAGGGGCTCGCGGGCGGCCGGACGGGCTCCAAGCGGGGGCGGGGGCGGGGCCGGGGGAAGCCGGATCGCGACTGCATAGGTCGCTCGGGTGCGCACCGGGGCGAGGGTGGAACCGGGGACCTGAGGAGCCGAGGCGAGCCGGGGCGGCGGGCGGCCTGGGCTTCGCTCGACCGCCTGGGCGGCGTCGGCGGGCTGGGTCGGCCAGGGCGGAGCGATGAGCGCGGCCCTGAGCGCCGCCCACCCGCCAAGCACGAATGCAAGGAAACGAAGGGGCGGCGAGGCCCTCATCGAAGGGCTGGGCGGCCCGGGAAGATATGCGCGGTCTTGTCCCACCGCGGCCGCCCGCCGCGCCTCAGCGCCCGGTAGCGCGACAGTGCGGACGCGGCGGCCAGGATCGCGACGACGTTGCCGACCGCCGTCCGAGGCACGGCGCGAAGGCCTTCGCTCCAGCCATGAGCCGAGGCCGTGAACCCGGCGCGAATCGCCAGGCGCCAGCCGACAAGCGCCAGGTTCACGGTGACGACGGCCGACAGAAAAGCCGGCAGCGGCGCCGGGCCCTCGCCACCGGCGCCCTGCCAAGCCTTGAGCACCAGCCACGACGCCAACGCCAGGTAACCAGCGCAAAGCAGGATCGCGGCGAGCAGCGACTGCCTGTCGCGAAGCCGCATCCAGCGTTCGGCGAAGCCGCCGCTCCAGCCCAGCCGGTCCCAGCCCGAAAGGGCGATCCCGGTCATCCACCGCGCCTTCTGCCGAACGGACGCTCCGAGCGTGCCGGGGAAATATTCGCGGATCGCGACGATCTCGCCGTCGTCCCCGGCGATTCGGACGAAGGCGCGCCTGGCGCCCGCCTCGGCGAGTCGAAGTCCGAGCTCGTAATCCTCGGTCAGGCTGTCGGAATCGAACGGAAGCCCGCCCCGCCCGGCCGCGAGGCGGCCAAGCGCCTCGCGCTCGAAGGCGCACCCGACGCCGGCCGAGGGGAGGCCGGCGCCGAGCGCATTGCGAACGACCATTTCCTTGCCGTGCGATTCGGCGAACTCGTCGGCATAATGGCCGCCGAGCCAGCGCGAGTCCGGGTGGATGAGTGGCAGGACCGGCAGCTGGACGAGATCGAACCGCTCGACCAGGCAGTCGAACAGGCGGAGCTCGGCCGGATGGACGACGTCCTCGGCGTCGTGGAGCACGACCGCCTTGACCCGCCGTCCTTCCTCGGCCTCGTCGGCGAGTAGGGCGCTCCACAGCCGGTTCAGGCAGTCGGCCTTTGTGGTCGGGCCGGGATCGCCGCCGGTCACGATCCTCACCCGCGGCTCGACCGAAGCGACGGCGGCCGCGGCGGCGGTCGTCGATGGATCATTGGAATAGGTGCCGACGTAGAGGCGCCAGTCGCCCTCTCCCCAGGCCGACACGGCCTCGCGAAGCATGTCGCCGATCACCGCCGCCTCATCCCAGGCGGGCAGGAAGACGGCGAGGCGCCCCGGCCGGGCGGGCGGAGCAAGATCGGCGAGCGCGGGAACGGGCTCCCCCAGCAGTCGGATTCGGTGCGCGGCCCAGAGTAGATCGACCGCGAGGTCGCCCAGCCCGAGGATCAGGAACCCGGTGGCGGCGAACAGCGCGGCTTCGCGCATGATGAAGTCGACCGTGCCGAACAACGGCCCCGCAATGTCCATGCTTCTGCCCCCTGGCGGACTGCCGGATCATCTATTTTCGCGAATTAAATGCAAGCATTTTTCGAAAAGCGTCAGGTCGGGCTGCTTAATTCGGGGCGCCGGGCTGATCGGGGCCCCGCGAATGTATGCGGAAATCCGCACCTGTTCTTGCCGATGCCCGGCCTGGTCGATCGTGGCCCCCTCGCCTCCCTGGCGAGATCCGAAAATCGAATCTGATATACGCGGTATCCTATCGTCAGATATGAGGCGCCGGCGCTCCTCCCGCGGAGCGCGGGCAACGGCCTGTGGGGCTTCGAATCATGCGCTGGATCATCGCGGCTCTGGCCGGTTTCTACCTTTTCGCGCCGGCGCCGGCACGGGCCTGGGGGCAGGGCGGGCATTATACGGTCTGCGAGATCGGTTATCTGAACCTCACCTCGGCGGCGAAGGCTGCGGTCGACCGGCTGGTCGCGCTCGACGGACGATTCGCGAGCTTCACCGAGACCTGCAGCTTCCCTGACATTCCGCTTTCCCGGGCGAGCGAGCATTACACCAACTACCTCAGGACCCAGCGGCGAATCGGCCGGGGCTGCCCGGGCGGGCGTGCCTGCATGCTCTCCGCGCTGGAAGGCGATCTCGCGACCCTGCGCTCCGCCACGGCGGCCGACTCCGCCAAGGCGACGGCGATCCTCTATATCGGCCATTGGTTCGGCGACCTTCACCAGCCGCTCCACAACTCCTTCGGCGACGACCTGGGCGGCAACAAGATCGCGGCCCCGGGCCCGTGCTCGGGCAAGTATCCCGCAAACCTCCACTCGGTCTGGGACAGCTGCGTCGTCGATCGTCGGATCCTCGGGCCCGGGACGGACCGGCTGGCCCGGGCGCGGGCGTCGGCGAGGATGCTCGCGGCGCCGATCACCGACCGCGAGCGCAGGCGCTGGGTCCGTTCCGAGCCCTGGCGATGGGCGCGCGAATCCTACAGGATCACGCTCGCCCGGCGAACCGGCTACTGCATCCGCAAGGCGGGCGCCTGCCGGTATTCCGCCGACCGGCGGATCTTCGCCGAGGGCGGTCCGCAGCGAGTCCTGCCCGTCGACGAGGCCTATCTCGACCGAGCGAAGCCGATCGTCGAAGCCCGGCTCAGGCGCGCGGGAATCCGTCTCGCCGACGCCCTCAACCGCGCCTTCGATCCGGGTTTCGACCGATGGCGGTCGTGACCGTGCGCGCGCTGCTCATCGCCGTCGCGGCGATCCCGGCGCTCGGCGGCTGCGATTCCCGGGCCGCTCCGGCGCCGCCCGCGGAGACAGTCACCGGCGGGTCCGGCCCCTCCGGCGCGCCGGTCGCCGCCGACGGCGCGCGCTTCGACTGCACTCCGGAGAAGGTCTGGGACGGCGACGGCCCGATCCACTGCGCGGAAGGGCCCAAGGTGCGCCTCGCCGGAATTGCCTCGCGCGAGATGGACGGAAGCTGCAGGCCGGGACACCCCTGCCCCGAGGCCTCGGCTCGAGCGGCGCGCGATGCGCTCGCCCGATTGCTCGGCCGCACCGTCGGCACGGCCTCGACCGGGCACCTGCTGGTCGAGGGGCCGGCACTGCAATGCCTTTCCGAAGGCTCGGCCAAGGGGGGGCGTACCGCCGCCTGGTGCTCGTCCCCGACCGCGGGCGATCTCAGCTGCGCGATGGTGGCGAGCGGGACGGTGGCGAAATGGCAGCGCTACTGGCGCGGCCATCGCTGCGGCTAGCGGGCCGGGCTTTAGGCCTGATCCGTCATCCCGGACGTGATCCGGGATCCACCTTTCTAGCCTCCCCGCCGAAAGACGGTGGATTCCGATCAAGTCCGGCATGACGAGCGATGCGGTTCAATGCCGATGCCCTAGCCTTCGCGCTCGCCGTAACGGCTTCCCTTGGCGGGCGCCCGGCGGCTAAGGCCGCGGCGATGGCCGAACCTGTGGCACGCCCGCGCTCGGCGCTCCGGCGCTTCCTCCAGAGCGAGGCGGCCGGCGGAGTCCTTCTGATGGCGGCGGCGGCGCTGGCTCTGGTGGTCGCCAACTCGCCCCTCGGTCACCTCTACCACGACCTGCTCCACGCCCCGACGGGGCCGGTCCTGACCGAAAAGCTGGGGCCGATGAGCGCGCATCTGTGGATCAACGATCTGCTGATGGCGGTGTTCTTCCTGCTCGTCGGCCTGGAGATCAAGCGCGAGCTGGTCGACGGCCGGCTTTCGACCTGGGACCAGCGCCGGCTGCCGGTGGTGGCCGCCGCGGTGGGCATGATCGTTCCGGCCTTGGTTTATCTCTGGCTGACGACGGCGGATCCGGCGCTGACGCGGGGCTGGGCCATTCCCGCGGCGACCGACATCGCCTTCGCGATCGGAGTCCTCGCCTTGCTCGGAAGCCGAGCTCCGACGTCGCTCAAGCTTTTCCTCACCACCGTCGCCATCGCCGACGACATGGGCGCCGTTGCGATCATCGCTCTCGCCTACACGGATTCGCTGGACACACTCGCCCTCGCCGCCGCGGCGGGGGTGCTGGCCGCCCTGTATTTCCTGAACAGGAGCGGCGTTCTGAAGCTGTGGCCCTATCTGATCGCCGCCGCGGCGCTCTGGTACGCGGTGCTGCTCTCCGGGGTCCATGCGACCGTCGCCGGCGTTCTGGCGGCGATGATGATCCCGATCGTCCGAACCCCCGGCGAGCCGGATTCGCCGGAATCGCCGCTCCACCGGCTCGAGCACGCGATCGCGCCGTGGATCGCCTTCGCCGTCGTCCCGATCTTCGGTTTCGCCAATGCGGGCGTGAATCTCGCCGGCATCGGCCTCGACGAAGCCTTCGCTCCCCTGCCGCTCGGAATCGCGGCGGGACTGTTCTTCGGCAAGCAAATCGGAATCTTCGGAGCCGTCTGGCTGTGCGTCAGGCTCGGCTTCGCCCGGAAGCTTCGGGGCGCGACCTGGCTTCAGATCTACGCGGTGGCGGCGCTGTGCGGAATCGGCTTCACCATGAGCCTGTTCATCGGCGCGCTCGCCTTTCCGGGCAATGCCGAGCTGGTCGAGGAGGCGAAGATCGGCGTTCTGCTCGGCTCTCTCGCCTCGGCGATCACAGGATATCTGATCCTTCGCTTCGCGAGACCGGCGCCGGACCATGGCCGGGAAGAGCTGCTGCAGGACGACGAAATCACGGTGGACGGCGATGTCGACCGGCTTGAGGAGCGCAACGCATGAAGTGGCTGTTTTTACCCCTCGCCTTCCTTGTCGCCGGCTGCGTGTCGGCGGGGCCTGGCCGCGAGAGCCTGAACGCGATCGCCACCGACTATGTGAAGCTCCAGCTCGCCATCGGCGAGAAGGAGGAAGGCTATATCGACGCCTATTATGGCCCGCCGGAATGGCAGGCGGAGGCGAAGACGAACAGCGACTCGCCGACTGCCCTCGCCCAGCGCGCCGGCGTCCTGGAAGTGCGCCTGAGAAGCGTCGCCGACCGCCACCTCGACCCGATGGAGCGCCGTCGGCGAGATTTCCTCCTCGCCCAGCTGAAGGCCGCTTCGACCCGGCTGGCCATGATGCAAGGCGTGAAGTTCTCCTTCGCCGACGAGGCCGAGGCCCTGTTCGGAATCCGCCCCGAGCTGAAGCCGCTTTCGGCCTACGACCCGGTCCTCGCACGGATCGAGCGGCTGGTGCCCGGCAATGGAGCGCTCTCCGCTCGGGTGGACTCGTTCCAGGAGCGCTTCACGATTCCGAAGGACCGGCTGAAGCCCGTCTTCGACGCCGCAATCGCCGAATGCCGCCGCCGAACCCTCGAGCAAATCGCCCTTCCGGCGAACGAGCGGTTCACCCTCGAATTCGTCACCGGCAAGAGCTGGGGCGGCTACAATTGGTACAAGGGCGACTCGACCAGCCTCATCCAGGTGAACACCGATTTCCCGACCCGGATCGGCCGGGCCGTCGATCTCGGCTGCCACGAAGGCTATCCCGGCCACCACGTCTACAATGCGCTGCTCGAGCAGAAGCTGGCCAGGGGCCGGGGATGGGTCGAATATATGGTCTACCCGCTCTATTCGCCGCAGAGCTTCATCGCCGAAGGGTCGGCCAATTACGGAATCGAGCTTGCCTTTCCCGGCGCCGAAAAGACGGGTTACGAAACCCGGACCCTCTATCCCCTGGCGGGCCTGCGGACGGCGGACGCGGCCGCTTTCGGAGCACTTCAGGACTCGATGAAGGACCTGGCCGGGGCCCGGTTCACCATCGCCCGCGACTATCTCGAAGGCCGTATCGACCGTGCCCGGGCCATCGAGCTGGCCCAGAAATATCAGCTCGTCTCCAAGGCGCGGGCGGAGCAGTCGGTCCGGTTCACCGAGCAATATCGCTCCTATGTGATCAATTACGGCCTCGGCCTCGACATGGTGCGCTCCGCGGTCGAGCGGGCCGGTCCCGATCCGCGCGCGCGCTGGGCGAAGATGGAGAAGATTTTGTCGGAGCCGACACTTCCGTCGGATTTGGCGAGACCATGAAGCTCACCCGTCATTGCGAGCGAAGCGAAGCAATCCAGTGGCGCCGAAGCCCGAACCTGGATTGCTTCGTCGCTGCGCTCCTCGCAATGACGGCGGTGTGATGCAAATCTACTGGGACGAGCGGCAGAGGCTTCACGCGCCTGCGCAGGAGCTGCACAATGGCGGCTTCACGGCCTATGCCGAGCATTGCGGCCGGGTCGAGTCGATGCTTGCAGCCCTCGGCGCGACCCACAGGGTCGAGGATCGCGGCGAGGCGCCGCTGCTTCGAGTCCACCCACGGCCTTATCTCGACTTCCTCAAATCGGCCTTCGCCGACTGGAAGGCGGCCGGCCGGCCCGGCGACGCTTCGGGCTATGTCTGGCCCGTGGTCGGCCGCCGCGATCTGGATCTCGACCGGATCGACGCCAAGCTCGGCCGCTACAGCATGGACGCTTCGACCCCGGTCGCGGAAGGCACCTGGCAAAGCGCCTACTGGGCCGCCCAGACCGCGCTGTCGGGCCTCGAGGCGGTGCTTGCCGGGGAGCGTAGCGCCTTCGCCCTCTGCCGCCCGCCCGGCCATCATGCCGGCGCCGATTACATGGGCGGCTATTGCTACCTGAACAACGCGGCGATCGCGGCGGAGGCGGCCCGGGCGGCGGGCATCGGCCGGGTTGCGATCCTCGACGTCGACTATCATCACGGCAACGGAACCCAGGACGTCTTCCTCGAGCGCGCCGACGTCTTCTTCGCCTCGCTCCACGCCGATCCAAAGACCGATTATCCCTTCTACTGGGGACATTCCGACGAACGCGGCAGCGGGGAGGGTGAGGGCGCCACTCTGAACCTGCCGCTGCCGCGCGGAACGGCGATCCGGGACTTTGAGCCGGCCCTGGACTCGGCCCTCGAGGCGATCGGCCGATCCGGCGCGGAACTGCTCGTCTGCTCCTACGGCGCCGACACCTTCGCCGGCGATCCGATCAGCTATTTCGAGCTCGAGACCCGCGATTACGCACCGATGGCCCGCCGCATCGCCTCGCTCGGGCTGCCGACGCTGATCGTCATGGAAGGCGGCTATGCTGTGGACTCGCTGGGCGCCAACGTCGCCGCCTTCCTGTCCGGATTTTAACCGCACCGTCATTGCGAGCGAAGCGAAGCAATCCAGTCCTCGCTGTCCCGCCCGCTGGATTGCTTCGTCGCTTCGCTCCTCGCAATGACGGGCGCCGGCCGATGCGGGTGGCGCCAGCCTCGTCAACTTTCTATTGACGGCCATGCGTCAATGCTACATTGACGACTCGTCAACAATGCATTGACGCAGGAGTCGCGCCGTGAACATCCACTATGAAGCCAAGATCCGCGAGCGGGCAGCCCATCTCGCGCTCACCGTGCACGAGGAGGTCGAGGGACCGTTCGAGGGCCGGAGCCTCGACGATTATGCGGCGATGATCGTGGCCGCGCATATCGCCGCGGACGAGAGCCGGCTTTCGCTCCACCGCTGGGTCGACGCCGGCCGCCGCGCCGGAATGAGCTGGACCGACATCGGAGCGCTGATCGGAGTCAGCAAGCAGGGCGCTCAGCAGCGATTCGGCGGCTCCGCCGATGACGGCCCGGCCTCCGGCTCCGACCAGATCTCGGTCCGTCTCGGCGCGACCGCCTTCAACGAAGTCGGAATGCTCCGCGAGGAAGGGTTGAAGGGCCGCGAGCTGATCGGCACCGGCGCGCTCGCCCTGACGTTCCGCCAGACCGACCGCATGTGGGAGCATTGCCGAACGACCGGCATCGGCCCTGACGTGGCGGCGATGATGGAAGGGGGCTGGACCTATGTGTCGAGCTGGTTCGTGTTCCATTATTTCAAGCGGCCCGCCGCCTGACGCGCATTCCGCGCGTTGAGCCGGCGCCTCATAGCGGCATATTCCCGACTGGAGCATGATCGTCTCAAGATGACTCCCTCGGTCATTGCGAGCGGAGCGAAGCAATCCAGTCCTGGCTCTCCCGCTCACTGGATTGCTTCGTCGCTTTGCTCCTCGCAATGACGAGTGAGGGCATGGCCGCTAAGGGTGGAAACCGGAAATTGGCTGTGGCCTAATGCGGCATGGACGCGTCTTCCCTCTTCCCCGTATCGCTGCCCCGGCTGAGGGCAGCGTTGGAGGCAGGCTGGGATCGCCGCACCGCCTATCTCGGAGCCCATCGGCGGGGCAACCCCGCACTGGGCCAGTGCTATCCCACCTCTCGAGTGGTGCAGTGGTTTTTCCCAAAGCTTGAGATTGCCTGCGGTGAGGTGGAGACTGGGTCGGCACTCGAGACCCATTTTTGGAACATTGACCCGGCGTCCAGTCCAGCCCGCCACGTCGACCTGACCTGGCGGCAATTCCCCGAAGGCTCCAGGGTGGCTCGCTTCCAGATCCTGGATCGCCATGCTCACAATGACAGCCCGCCCACAGTCGCCCGCTGCCGGCTGCTCCTGGAGCGCGTCCTCAGGAAGCTCGAAGAGCCCGTGCAACCGGCGGGCGCGGTCGACCGGCCGCCCCGGCGACATCCGTGATCCGGCCCCGGCTATGCTGCGACCCGCTTGCCAGACTGGCACTTCCCTACCGCGCTTTCGGCTTCCCTGCGCGGAGTCCCATGATGAAGAAGGCGATGGTCGCGATCGTCCCGAGAGCGACTAACAGCGTGTCCAGGATCCCGCCGTCATAATCGGCGATATTGAGCGCGGTGATGAGCGCGGATGCCGCAGCGGCTCCGAAGTGCGTGCCTCTCGTTTTCATGCTTGTTCCCTCGCTTCGCGTCGCTGGGCGCTAGGCTGTATCGACATTCAATGGCGTCGCTTCAATCCCCTCTCCCCGAGGGGGAGAGGGTCGGGGTGAGGGGGCTCGGCCGCCGAGAATAGGCGCTGCCGCCGAGCCCCCACTCCCTACCCACTCCCCGCTGGGGAGAGGGATGAATGTTCGCATAAGCCCTCTGAACGTCGATACGCCCTAGAGCTTCTCGGTCAGCTCCGGGACCAGCTTGAACAGGTCGCCGACCAGGCCGAAGTCGGCGACCTGGAAGATCGGGGCGTCCTCGTCCTTGTTGATTGCGACGATCAGCTTGGAATCCTTCATCCCCGCGAGATGCTGGATCGCGCCCGAGATTCCGACCGCGAAATAGACTTCGGGGGCGACGATCTTGCCGGTCTGGCCGACCTGATAGTCGTTGGGCGCGTAGCCGGCGTCGACCGCGGCCCGGCTGGCTCCGACCCCGGCGCCGAGCTTGTCGGCGAGGGGGTCGATCAGTGCGTGGAACTGCTCGGAGGAGCCGAGCGCCCGGCCGCCCGAGACGATGATCTTGGCGCTGGTCAGCTCGGGGCGCTCGCTCGCCGCGATTTCGGCCCCGACGAAGCTGGACAGGCCCGACTCCTCGCCGCCCGACACGGCTTCGATCTGCCCGCCGCCGCCCTCGGCCGCCGCTTTCTCAAAAGCGGTCCCGCGCACGGTGATCACCTTCTTCGAGTCGGCCGACCTGACCGTCGCGATGGCGTTGCCGGCGTAGATGGGCCGCTGGAACGTATCCTCGCCCTCGATGGCGATGACGTCCGAAATCTGCATCACGTCGAGCAAGGCGGCGACCCGCGGAGCGACGTTCTTGCCGGTCGTGGTCGAGGCGGCGACAAAGGCGTCGTGGCCCTGCATCAGCGCGGCGGCGAGCGGAGCGACGTTCTCGGCCAGCTGGTGCGCGAAGGCGGGGCCGTCGGCGACATGGACCTTGCCCACTCCGGCGATCTTCGAAGCGGCCTCGGCGACCGCTCCGACGTCCTGGCCGGCGACGAGCAGGTGGACCTCGCCGAGCTTCGAAGCGGCCGTGACCGCGGAGAGCGTGGCGTCCTTGAGCTGGCCGCCTTCATGCTCGACGAGAACGAGCGTCTTCATCAAATCACTCCCACGGTCCGGAGGCGGTCGATCAGCTCGTCCACCGATTGCACCCTGATTCCCGCCTCGCGCTTGGAAGGCTCGCGGACGCCCAGGGTGGTCAGCCGGGGCGTGGTGTCCACTCCGAAATCGGCCGGCGTTTTCTGTGCGAGCGGTTTGGACTTCGCCTTCATGATGTTGGGCAGCGAGGCGTAGCGCGGCTCGTTGAGACGGAGGTCGGTGGTGACGATCGCCGGAAGCTTCAGCCGGATCGTCTCGAGCCCGCCGTCGACCTCGCGAGTGACATTGACGCTCTCGCCGTCGACCTCGACCTTGGAGGCGAAGGTGCCTTGGCCCCAGCCGAGCAAAGCGGCGAGCATCTGGCCGGTCTGGTTCGAATCGTCGTCGATCGCCTGCTTGCCGAGGATGATCATCCCCGGCTGCTCCTCGGCCGCGATCTTCGCCAGGATCTTCGCGACGGCGAGCGGCTCGACTAGGTCGTCGGTGGTGACGAGGATGGCGCGGTCGGCGCCCATGGCGAGCGCGGTGCGGAGGGTCTCCTGGGCCTTGGCCGGGCCGATCGAGACCGCGACGATCTCGGTGGCGACGCCCTTCTCCTTGAGCCGGATCGCTTCCTCGACCGCGATCTCGTCGAACGGGTTCATGCTCATCTTGACGTTGGCCAGATCGATTCCCGTGCCGTCCGCCTTGACCCGCGGCTTGACGTTGTAATCGATCACCCGTTTCACGGGGACGAGAAGTTTCATTCCTTCTTCCTTCTAACGTCGGAAGGTCCTTCGATACGGGCCTTCGCCAGGCTCAGTCCCTACTCAGGATGAGCGATTGAATTCCACCCCTCCGCTCATCCTGAGTAGCCGGTGAGCCTGTTGAACCGGCGTATCGAAGGACGCTCGAAGGCTAAACCTACGCCGCCTCCTGCACCGCCGCGACGATCTTCCGCGCCGCGTCGCCGAGGTCGTTGGCGGGGACGATGGCGAGGCCGGAATCGGCGAGGATTCGCTTGCCCTCCTCGACGTTCGTACCCTCGAGCCGAACCACCAGAGGCACCTTCAAATCCACTTCCTTCGCCGCGGCGATGATTCCATCGGCGATGATGTCGCAGCGCATGATCCCGCCGAAGATGTTGACGAGGATGCCCTTCACTGCAGGATCCGAGAGAATGATCTTGAACGCCGCCGTCACCTTCTCCTTGTTGGCGCCGCCGCCGACGTCGCAGAAATTGGCCGGCTCGGCGCCGTTCAGCTTGATGATGTCCATCGTCGCCATGGCGAGGCCGGCGCCGTTCACCATGCAGCCGATATTGCCGTCGAGCTTGATGTAGGCGAGGTCGAACTTCGACGCCTCGACCTCCATCGGATCCTCCTCGGTCTCGTCGCGGAGCGACTCATATTCCGGGTGGCGGAACTCGGCGTTGGAATCGAAGCTCATCTTGGCGTCGAGGACGAGCATCTTTCCGTCCTCGGTCGCCACCAGCGGGTTGATCTCGAGCATCGCGCAATCGAGCGCGATGAAGGCGTCGTAGAGCTGGCGCGCGAGCTTCTGTCCCTGCTTGTTGAGCTCGCCCTCGAGACCGAGCGCGAAGGCGAGGGCGCGGCCATGGTGGGGCATGAAGCCCTGGCCGGGATCGATCGTGATCGTCGTGATCTTCTCGGGCGTGTCGTGGGCGACCGCCTCGATGTCCATCCCGCCCTCGGTCGAGGCGACCATCGCGACCCGCCCGCTGCCGCGGTCGACGAGCAAGGCGAGATAATATTCCTTGGCGATGTCGACTCCGTCGGTGACGTAGAGCCGGTTGACCTGCTTGCCGTCGGCGCCGGTCTGGATGGTGACGAGGGTCTTGCCGAGCATCTCCTCGGCATTGGAGCGAACCTCGTCGATCGACCTCGCGAGCCGTACCCCGCCCTTGGCTTCGGAGCCGAGCTCCTTGAACCTGCCCTTGCCCCGGCCGCCGGCGTGGATCTGCGCCTTGACGATCCACAAGGGCCCGGGGAGCTGCTCGGCCGCCGCCGCGGCGGCTTCGACGGAAAGCGCCGCATAGCCGGCGGGAACCGGAATGCCCTGCTTGGCGAGCAATTCCTTGGCCTGATATTCGTGAACGTTCATGGCCGCGCCCTAAAGCACAGGGGAGGAGGGATTCCAAGCCGCGTGCTGGGGTGGCGGAACATCGCCTGCTTTGGCCGATTGGAAGCGGATCATGCCGACGACGATCTTCGACTGGATAGCGCGGACGGCGATGCTGGCGATGGCCGGCCTGGTGACCCTTTCGATCCTCGGCGCCATCGCGGCGATGACCGAGGACGCGGGAACCCGGCTCGCGGACCCGGGCGGACGACCGGTCATCGAGGGCGAACGGGCGCAGGAGCGGGAGCGGGCAGAGCCGCCGCCGCCCGTGGAAGGAAACCCGGTGGCCGCGAAGGCCGAAGGTGGAGGCGCCGGAGCGGCGGCCGTCCGGGCATCCGCACAGGACGAGGAAGAGCGGTGGCTCGAGGCGATCGCCTACGCGCTCCTGGCGATCGCCGGGATCGGGGCGCTCGCGGTGCTGATGCTGCGGAACGTCGCGCGGGAGCTGAAGCGGATCAGCGGCTCCGGGTGACCGCTTCGGCGTGAATCGACGTCATTGCGAGCGAAGCGAAGCAATCCATCGGCTTCGAAGCTGGATTGCTTCGTCGCTTTGCTCCTCGCAATGACGGACGGGGCCGATCACCCGCCCAGCGCCGCCAATATCTTGCGCCGGTCGAACAGCCCCAGCTCCTCAGCGAAGAAGCGTTCCAGCACCGCCCCGTCGAGGTCGTACAGGGCGGCGAGCGCCGGGGTGCCCTTGTCGAGCAGCAGCCGGTTGATGCTCCGGTGGAAATCGCGCCGCTTCCACAGATTGGCCGCTTCGGCTTCGAACAGGTCGTGAAGCGCCGCTCCGGTCAGGTCCTTGTGCCGGGCCAAAGCGAGTCCGGTCCGAAGCGCGTCGGGAAGGGCCGAGCCGGTGAACGGATGGGAGAAGCCGCCGCGCGCTCCGAGCTTCGCGACGCGCGCTCCGCCGATCCGCCAGAAGGCCGCCAGGTCGCCGCCGAGGGCGACGGGGCGCGACGAGGATTCGGCCTTGCGAGGCTCGCCGTCGTGCCAGCGCCGGCGGGCGACGTAATCCTCGATCCGATCGACTCCGTCGGCGCCCCCTTCCGGGCTTCGCGAATAATCGATCCGTTCGATCCTCAACGTGTTCTCGTCGATCGGGATGCAGGTGAAATGGCCGCACCCGCCGGTCTCGAGGGTCATGTCGGCGAGCACCGGCAGGTCGACCCGGTGGGGATCGGCGAAGCGGCAGGTCCGAGCGGTGCGGTGGCGCCAGGCGATCTCGAGCGTGGTCTGGTGCGCCCAGCCGCGGGCGTCGACGGCGCCGGTGCCGGCGATCGTCTCGCCCCCCGGAAGAAGCAGGCTGTCGTCCCGAATCGCCACGACCTTGGCGTTCCGGGCGGAGCGGTCAGGAAGCGCTTCGGCGACGGCGTCGTGGATCGCTTCGGTCGTCACCAGGTGGCTCGCCAGCTTGAGCTTGCGGCTTCGGGACGGGAGGGAGACGTAGCAGGAGTCCCAGCTCTTCACGACGACCGGACCGAGCAGGCCGCGCTCCTCGGCCGAAAGGCCCGCATCGAGCAAGAGCATTCCGCTGCCGCCGCCGAACCGGACTTCCTCGCCGACCAGGACCACCGCCGCCTCGGGCCTGAGGCGCGCCATGGCCAGGGCCGCGAAGCACCCCGCGACTCCTCCGCCGGCGATCAGCAGCCCGCAATTTTTGCCCCTGCGCATGGCCGCCTGCTTACCGCCCGAGCGTCGAAGAGGCCATGCCCGCGTGGGCCTCAGTCGCGAAAGGCCCAAAACGACACGTTTTTTCTCTTAACGCCGGCACAAGCCATCGGTTAAGCTGGTCGGCGGGGCAACAGGGAGGGATGGAATGATCTTGAAGACTTGCTTGCGGGCCGCCGCCGTGGCGCTTCCGCTTCTCGCCGCCGCGCCCGCGCCGGCGCAGGAGGTCGAAGAGCAGGGTCGGCCCGACGACCGCAACAGCCTGACGATCGGCCTCGGCGGCGCCTACGTCCCCTCTTACGAAGGCTCGGACGATTATATCCTGACTCCGGCCGGTCTCGCCTTCGGCAAGATCGCCGGCTTCGGCTTCGCGACCCGCGGAACGGCGCTCTACGTCGACCTCATCCCGGACAAGGCGGACGCTGCCTATTCCTTCGACTTCGGGCCGCTCGCCAACATCCGGCTCGACCGCTCAAGCCGGATCAAGGACCCCCGGGTGCGGGCGCTCGGCGAGCTCGACACCGCAATCGAGCTCGGCGCCTGGGCCGGCTTGAGGAAGAACGGACTCCTCCACGAATATGACAGCCTCGGCGCCCGGCTGGCCTGGCAGAAGGACGTCACGGACACCCACGACGGAACGATACTGACCCCCGCGATCGAATATTCCTCGCCGCTCAGCACGAAGACCCTCGTCAGCCTCGGCCTCCAGGCCGAGCATGTCAGCGGCCGTTACGCGCGCACCTATTATTCCATCGGTCCGGCGGGTTCGGCCGCAAGCGGCCTGGCCCCGTACAACGCCGGCGGCGGCTGGAAGAGCTGGCGGGCGACCCTGCTTCTCGGCCAGGCGCTGACCGGCGACCTCCGGCACCCCAAGCTCTCGCTGTTCGGCGGAATCGGCTATTCGCGCCTCCTCGGGGATGTTGCCCGGAGCCCGATCGTCCGGGTGGCGGGCGACCGCGACCAGTATTTCGCCACGGCGGGGCTGGCCTATACCTTTTGACTTAATTCCTCCCCGAGATTTCGGCGAGGGGACCGCGCGGAGCCTGTGGAAGGGCTGTTCTCGCGGTCCGAAGAGCCCCTCCCCCGCGCTTCGCGCGGTCCCCTCCCCCGCAAATGCGGGGAGGATCAAGGGTAGTGACACATCCGGAACCACCCGCCATAGTTGCGCGCTATATGGTGCGACAGCAGAAAACGGAGCCCGCGATGAGTGGATTTGCAGGGTTCGCCGTAACGGGGACGATGCTGGTCCTCGCGTCGCCTGCAGCGGCGCTGGACCGGACGGTAGTGGAGGGCGGCGAGGTCAAAAGCTTCGGGGCCGTGCCGGTGCAGGCCCGTCCCGGCGCCCTCGTTCCGCAGAATGTCGCACTCGATTCCAAGGACCTCGCACCGGCGGAGGACCCATCCCAGCCGCGCCTGTTCGGAAGCCTTCCCGTCGCTGAGAACGTCGCGGTGGGAGTGGGCCTGTTCTCGGTCGTCGGCACGACCGAGAAGGAGCAGGTCCGGCGCCGAATGGATCCGGCCCGCGAGATGCTCGGAAGTTCGGGAACGCGAGTCGCCGCGGTCGGGATGAGCTTGAGGTTCTGACGGAGCGGCAAGACGGCTCGTCACCCCGGCGCAAGCCGGGGTCTCGGGGAGGCCCGCCGAGACTTATCGGCCTGGGGTCCCGGCTTTCGCCGGGATGACGGACTGGCGCCGGCGATGATCCACTTACCCCTTTCCCACGCATCCCGTTCGCGCTAAGAACATGGCGTGAACGAAAGTCCTTCCGAGGGGGCGATCCGCAAGATCATCCATGTCGACATGGATGCCTTCTACGCGTCGGTCGAGCAACGCGACAATCCGGAGTTGAGGGGCAAGCCGCTGGCGGTCGGCGGCGGAGTGCGCGGAGTGGTCGCGGCGGCAAGCTACGAATCGCGCAAATACGGCATCCGGTCGGCCATGCCCGCGGTCACGGCGCGTCGGCTCTGCCCGGAGCTCGTCTTCGTCAAGCCGCGCTTCGACGCCTATCGCGCCGTATCCCAGCAGATCAGGGCGATCTTTCTCGACTACACTCCCCACGTGGAGCCGCTCTCGCTCGACGAAGCCTATCTCGACGTCACCCGGGATCTGAAGGGAATCGGGGTAGCGACCGACATCGCCCGCGAGATCCGTGCCCGGATCAAGTCGGAGACCGGCCTCACCGCCTCGGCCGGAGTGAGCTACAACAAGTTCATCGCCAAGCTCGCGTCGGACCAGAACAAGCCGGACGGCCTGTGCGTCGTCACACCGGCCCGAGGCCCGGCCTTCGTCGAAGGGCTTCCGGTCAAGCGCTTTCACGGAGTCGGCCCCAAGACCGCGGAGAAGATGGCCCGGCTCGGGATCGAGACCGGCTCCGACCTGAAGGCGAGGAGCCTCGACTTCCTCGCCGCCCATTTCGGCTCCAGCGCTCAATATTATCACGACCTCGCCCGCGGCATCTGCCACCGCCAGGTCAAGGCGGACCGGCCTTACAAGTCGGTGAGCGCGGAGGACACTTTCCTGACCGACCTGTCGGACGAGGAGGCCCTGCTCGCCGAGATCGATCGGATCGGCCGCCACGTCTGGCAGCGGATCCAGGCCAAGCAATTGTCGGGGCGAACGGTCAACCTCAAGGTCAAATATGGCGACTTCCAGATCATCACCCGGTCGCGCTCACTCGACCGGCCGGTGAGCGGCGAGGCGGAGTTCCTGGAGATCGGCGCGCAGCTTCTTCGAAGCGTGTTTCCGCCGGTGAAGAGCATCAGGCTGCTCGGACTGGGGCTGTCGAGCCTCGGCGAGGAGGAGCGGCGGATGACGAGGCCGCTCGAGCTGGAGCTTCCGCTGGCCTAACCCGTCATCCCGGCGAAAGCCGGGAACCCGGGTCGAGAAGTCTCGGCGGGTCTCCCCGAGGTCCCGGCTTTCGCCGGGATGACGGGAGCCGCTACAGACCCGTCGCCTCCAATATCGCCGCATTGACCATGCGGACGTCGTACTTTTCCCGGACGCGTCGAAGCGAGGCGGCCCCCATCCGTTCGGCCAGCCCGGGCTCGACCACGAACCGCCGCATCGCCCCGTAGAGCGCGTCCGAATTCCTAACCGGCACAAGCAGGCCGTTCTCGCCGTCGTCGACCGTGTTTCGGCAGCCGGGCGCATCGGTGGTGATCACGGCTCGGCCCACCGCCATCGCTTCGAGCACGGTGCGCGGAGTGCCTTCACGGTAGGAAGGCAGGACGTAGACGCTGGAAGCGGCGATGGCGGGCCGGACGTCCGCGAGCAGGCCCAAATTCTCGACTCCGCCCGCGACCATCGAGTCGAGCTCCGCCTGGGCGATCGAGTCGGGGCCCTCGTCGAGCCATCCGGCGAGCCTGACCCGGACCTTCGGGAACTCGGCCTTCAGCCGGGCGGCGGCGGCTCCATATTCCCTGATCCCCTTGTCGCGAAGGAAGCGCGAGATCATCAGGAAGGACGTTTCGGCCGGCGCCGGCTGCGGAGTGAAATGATCGACGTCGACTCCGGAGCCGTTGACGATGAGAGTCCGCTTCGAATCCGGCAGCAGCCGCATCCGGCGGAAATCCCGCCTGTCGTCCTCGTTCTGGAAGATGACGAGCTGCGACGCAGCCAAAGCCCTTCGGTACATCAGCATTGCGATGGCGCGGACGGCGAGTCGCTTCGGGTGAAGCCCGCCCAGGAAGGCATAGCCCATCCCGGTGATCATCGCTGCGAAGAAGGGGACCCCCGCCGCCCGGGCCGCGACCGCTCCCAGCACGACCGGCTTGATCGTGTAGGCGATCATCACGTCGGGCGCGATCCGCTTCACGACCTCTCGCAAGTGCCGGCCGCTTCGCCAGGTCGCGAGCGGATTGAGGCTGGTCCGCCCGAGCACGACCGGAACCGGCGTGGCGCCGAGCGCCACCAGCTTGGCGGCCACGTCCGGGTCGATTCCGGGGGCCGCCGCAAACACCTCGTGCCCGCGCTCGACCATCGCCGCGATCAGCGGGCCGCGGAAGTTGATCAGGGAGCCGGCCAGCGACCCGAGCAGCAGAACCTTGAGTCGCTCCGGGGCGTGAGTCGTCGGCATGGAACCCATTTCATTTCCTCACGCCCGGCGGATCGGGCTCCATAAAGGCGGTATCGCCTCTAGAGCAATTCGACCTCGCGCGCCCGGACGACGATCACGTCCTGCCTGAAGCGGCGCTCGAGCTCGGTCCGGTAGCCCCGCCACCAGCCGCGGTCGAGCCAGTCGGCCATCACCTCGAGGATGACGATCTCGTCGTGGTCGGCCTCGCCGTCGGCTTCCTTCCAAAGCCCCTCCGCCGGGCTTCGGGTAAAGGCGGTGACTCCTCCGAAATGCTCCACCAGCTCGTCGCGCACCTGTCCGTGAAGGTCCGCCGCGAAAGGCTTGCCCTCATTGTCCGTCAGCGGGAGCAGGATTTCGATGAGATGCACGCAGGGGCAACGCGGCAGTCCTCGAGGGGTTCACCGGCCGGCTCCGTCTGGTCCGCCTCGAGGACGAAAACTGGACGCCGGACCAAATCCAAAGATGCAATGACCGCTCACCCCCAGCGCGAATGCCGGCCGCATGTCCGCCTCCGCGCCATTAACATGGGTTTAGACTCAGCTTGGCGCGCCGGTGCCTCGCTTCGGTCGCTTATCCGCCTGACACGCCCCCCGGCGGGGGAACGCCGGAACCTTGCGAATCATTGACCCGCCGACCGCAACACACGGACATTCAAAAGGAACGGCAAGCCGGGATCTCGCGATCCGGCTCTCGGGAAGGCGCGAGTCTGGCCCGCGGGCGAGCGCGTGCGTGTGCGGCGGCGCAGTGCAACCAGTGAGTGAGGAGTAAGGCAATATGTCGCGTACCGTAACCGCCATGTTCGACAGCAAAAGCCAGGCCGAAGCCGCCCGCGAGCGGCTCACCCAGTCCCGGATCGACGCCGACGACGTTCGAATCATCGACCAGAGCGATTCCACCCGGAGCGCCTCCGGCTCCGGCGGCGATACCGGCGAAGGCGAGGGCCTGTGGTCCGCGATCAAGTCGGCCTTCCTCCCGCTCGACGACAGCCACGCTTACGAGGAAGGCATGCGCCGCGGCGGCTTCCTGCTCTGCGCGCGGGTCGACGAGGATTGCGCCGACGAGGCGATCCGGATCCTCGACGAGAGCGACAGCGTCGACTTCGACGAGCGTCAGAGCAACTGGCGAAGCGACGGCTGGACCCCCTATCAGCAGAGCGCCGCCTCCGGCGGCTTCCAGCAGCAGCAGACTCAGCAGACTCAGCAGACTCAGGCTGACGGTACCGTCGCCGAGGAGACGATCCCGATCGTCGAGGAAGAGCTTCGGGTCGGCAAGCGCGAGATCGAGCGCGGCGGGGCTCGGGTCCGCTCCTACGTCACCGAGACTCCGGTCAGCGAGCAGGTCAGCCTCCGCGAGGAGCATGTCAGCGTCGAGCGCCGGCCGGTCGACCGCGAGGTCGGCCAGTCCGAGCTGCAGGGCGACATGATGCAGGAGCGCGAGATCTCGATGACCGAGACCGCCGAGGAGGCCGTGGTCGGCAAGGAGGCGCGGGTCACCGAGGAGCTGGTCGTCCGCAAGACCGCCGAAGAGCGGACCGAGACGGTCGAGGACAATGTCCGCCACACCGAGGTCGAGATCGACGAGGGCGTTCGCGAGACGGCCGGCCGTTCCGCGTTCGGGAACTTCGGCGGCGGCGCCCAGCGTCTTACCGAGGAAGAGCAGGCCCGGAGCGACAGCTTCGAGGGAAGCGACAAGAGCCGCTACTGATCCTCGGGCGGCGCAAAGGAAAGGGCGGCCCTCGGGGGCCGCCCTTTTCACGTCCCGCCGTCATCCCGGCGAAAGCCGGGCCCTCGGGCCGGAAAAGGCTCTGCGGGTCTCCCCGAGGTCCCGGCTTCCGCCGGGACGACTCTATCTCCTCCAAGCGCCCCGATTCCCGCTTCCGCGCCGCCCTCGAAGCGCCTATGCCCGTCGCCATCCCCGGGGGACCGCGCGAACGCGGTTGAGAGGCAGCTGACACCGCTGCGACCCGTCGAACCTGATCCGGCTGACACCGGCGTAGGGAGGGAGTTCGGGCCAGTTCTCAGGAAAAGAGCCCGCTCTCCGTCCGCAAATGGAGAGCGAAACATGGCCGACGCACCCGCCCGAACCGAGTTCAACCCCGAAGGGCTCGAGCGTGCCAAAGGCACGCTCAACGTCACCACCGGCCCGATCCGCGGCAGCCGCAAGGTCCATGTCGGCCCGCTGCGGGTCGCGATGCGCGAGATTTACCTCGAGCCCGGCTGCGGCGAGCCGCCGCTTCGGGTCTACGACCCCTCCGGCCCCTACACCGATTCGGCCGCGGCGATCGACATCATGAGCGGCCTGCCCGAGCTCCGCCGCGACTGGATCCGGGGGCGCGGCGACGTGGAGGAGGTGCTTCAGCGCGAGGTCAGGCCCGAGGATAACGGCCAGCTCGGTCCCGACCGGTCCGGCGGGGTCCAGGCCTTCCCCAACGTTCGCAAGACCGTCCTGCGCGCGCGCGCTGGCGCCAACGTCAGCCAGATGCATTACGCCCGCAAAGGCGTCGTCACGCCCGAGATGGAATATGTCGCCGAGCGCGAGAATCTCGGTCGCTCCCTTATAAGGGAAGGCGCCTCCCTTATAAGGGACGGGCAGGATTTCGGAGCCTCGATCCCCGATTACGTCACCCCCGAATTCGTCCGCGACGAGGTCGCCCGCGGCCGCGCCATCATCCCCAACAACATCAACCACCCCGAAAGCGAGCCGATGGCGATCGGCCGCAACTTCCTGGTGAAGATCAACGCCAATATCGGCAATTCGGCCGTCGCCTCCGACGTCGCGGCCGAGGTCGACAAGATGGTCTGGTCGATCCGCTGGGGCGCCGACACGGTCATGGACCTGTCCACCGGACGCAACATCCACGACACCCGCGAATGGATCATCCGCAACAGCCCGGTCCCGATCGGCACCGTCCCCATCTACCAGGCGCTGGAAAAGGTCGGAGGCGTGGCCGAGGACCTGACCTGGGAGATTTACCGCGACACCTTGATCGAGCAGGCCGAGCAGGGCGTCGACTATTTCACCATCCACGCCGGGGTGCGCCTGCCCTACATCCCGATGACGGCGAAGCGAGTCACCGGCATCGTCTCCCGCGGCGGCTCGATCATGGCCAAATGGTGCCTCTCCCACCACAAGGAGAGCTTCCTCTACACCCGCTTCGAGGAGATCTGCGAGATCATGAAGGCGTACGACATCGCCTTCTCGCTGGGCGACGGCCTCCGCCCGGGCTCGATCGCCGACGCCAACGACGAAGCGCAGTTCGCCGAGCTCGCGACCTTGGGCGAGCTCACCCAGATCGCCTGGAAGCACGACGTCCAGGTCATGATCGAAGGCCCCGGCCACGTGCCGATGCACAAGATCAAGGCCAACATGGACAAGCAGCTCGAGGCGTGCGGCGAGGCGCCCTTCTACACATTGGGCCCGCTGACCACCGACATCGCGCCGGGCTACGACCACATCACCTCCGCCATCGGCGCGGCGATGATCGGCTGGTTCGGAACCGCGATGCTCTGCTACGTCACCCCCAAGGAGCATCTGGGATTGCCGGATCGCGACGACGTCAAGGTCGGGGTCGTCACCTACAAGCTCGCCGCCCACGCCGCCGACCTCGCCAAGGGCCACCCCGCCGCCAGGATGCGCGACGACGCCCTCAGCCGCGCCCGATTCGAGTTCCGCTGGCGCGACCAGTTCCACCTCAGCCTCGACCCGGACACGGCCGAGCAGTATCACGACCAGACCCTCCCCGCGGAAGGCGCCAAGACGGCCCACTTCTGCTCGATGTGCGGCCCCAAATTCTGCTCGATGAAGATCACCCAGGAAGTTCGAGATTTTGCTGCCGCTCGGGCAGCAAATAGCGGGTTTCCGGGGGAAACCGGCGATCTCGAACTTGCGGAGCGAAGCGAAGCCGGGGGAGCGGACTTCACGGCGAAGCAGAACCAGCCGGCCGACGCCTTCCTGGCGGCGAGCGCGACCCTCATTGTTCGCCCTGAGCCTGTCGGAGGGCCTTCATTCGGTGCTGACGGCGGAGGCAACGGCAATGAATGGGCTTCGACAAGCTCAGCCCGAACGGACGTGGAGGCCGAAGCCGAGAAAGGCATGGCCGAGATGAGCGAGAAGTTCCGAGAGAAGGGCGGGGAGATCTACCTGCCCGCTTCGCCCGGGGCGCCGTCGCTGTAGAGTCGGTTCTGATGGGTTTGAAGCCGCTCTTCCCCGAAGGTCGGGGTCCAGCGGCACGGGCGGTGTGACTGGGTCCCGGCCTTCGCCGGGAAACGATTCGAGGCTGAATCGACATTCAGCGGCGTCGCTTCGAACCCCCACTCCCCGGCGGGGAGAGGG
>DASVSP010000108.1:0-1967 GCA_036388065.1 Allosphingosinicella sp. | reverse complement strand
TGTAGGCCGAGAGCGGACGATGCCAGTTGACGATGTCGATCCCGTCCCATCTCTGACGATCGGACGCTCCCGCAGATAATCGCCGATCAGGTAGCCGACCGGGTCGCCGCGATCGTCCTTCAGCCACCAGTCGCTCGCCATGGCGGGAGGATTAGCACGCCCTTGCCTGCGCTCGGAGTCGGGTGTCTCCATCGTCCGGCAAAAGGAGGGCTTCCACAGGCTCGCCTCCAACCGCTAAGGCCCGCAGACCATGTTCACAGGGATCATCACGGACGTCGGGCGCGTCCTCGAGGCGGAGGAACGGGGCGACCTGCGCCTCAGGATCGAGTGCGGCTACGACATGGCGACGGTGGATCTCGGAGCGTCGATCGCCTGCTCGGGCGTGTGCCTGACGGTGGTCGACAAGGGCGGGGACTGGTTCGCCGTCGACATATCGGGCGAAACCCGCAGCCGAAGCGCACCGGGCCTGTGGCAGGCGGGGGCGCGGCTCAACCTGGAGCGGTCGCTTCGCCTTGGCGACGAGCTCGGCGGACATATCGTGACCGGCCATGTCGACGCCGTCGGCGAGGTCGAGGCGGCGGTGGAGGTCGGCGGCTCGGTGCGGCTGACGGTGATCGCTCCGGCGGAGCTCGAAGGCTATATAGCCCCCAAGGGCTCGATCTCGCTGGACGGGGTGTCGCTCACCGTAAACGAGGTCGAACCGATCTCGGACGGGGTGAGGTTCGCGCTCAACATCATCCCCCATACGGCCGCCCAGACCAGCTTCGCGCAGGTGGCCGCCGGCCGGAAGGTCAATATCGAGATCGACATCCTCGCCCGATATATCGGGCGGATGCTCGAGCTGAGGCGCTAGTCGATGGAGCGGGGCTTCCTCTCCTCGCCCGAGGAGCTGATCGACGAGGCGCGCAACGGGCGCATGTTCATCCTGGTCGACGACGAGGACCGGGAGAATGAGGGCGACCTCGTCATCCCCGCGCAGATGGCCACTCCCGACGCCGTCAACTTCATGGCGAAGCACGGCCGGGGCCTCATCTGCCTCGCTTTGACCAGGCAGAGGGTCGAACAGCTCGGACTCGAGCTGATGAGCCGGAACAACGGCACCAGGCACGAGACCGCCTTCACGACCTCGATCGAGGCGAAGGAAGGCGTCACGACCGGAATCTCGGCGGCCGACCGCGCGCGCACCGTCTCGGTGGCGATCGACGCTTCGAAGGGCCGCGAGGACATCGTTACCCCAGGCCACATCTTCCCGCTCGTCGCGCGCGACGGCGGAGTGCTGATCCGGGCGGGCCATACCGAGGCCGCGGTGGACGTAGCCCGGCTGGCCGGCTTGAACCCCTCGGGCGTGATCTGCGAGATCATGCGCGAGGACGGGACGATGGCGAGGATGGACGATCTCGTCGCCTTCGCCCAGCTGCACGGCCTCAAGATCGGGACGATCCGCGACCTCATCGCCTACCGGCTCAAGAAGGACCATCTCGTCGAGCAGACGGGCGAGGCCAGCTTCGAGAGCCGCTGGGGCGGAACCTGGACCGCCCGGAGCTTCCTCAACAAGGCCCTCGGCACCGAGCAGGTGGCGCTGGTCAAGGGAAGGATCGATCCTGCGCGGCCGACCCTGGTCAGGATGCACCAGCTCAGCCTGTTCGCCGACGCCTTCGGCGAGGAAGGCGGTCGGGGCGGGATGCTTCGGGGCGCGATGAAGATCATCGGCGAGGAGGGCAGCGGAGTCATCGTCGTCCTCAACCGGGCGATGCCGGACGCCTTGTCGGCGGCTCTCAACCTTCGCTCCGGGAAGGCGGCCAGGGGACCCGACGAGCTGAGGGACTATGGCGGCGGCGCGCAGATCCTGTCCGCGCTTGGAGTGCACGACATGGTGCTCCTGACCAACACCCACCACACCCCGGTCGCCCTCGGCGGCTACGGCCTCGTCATCGTCGGCGAGCGGCCGATCCCGCTGGAGGAATAGG
>DASVSP010000107.1:0-18158 GCA_036388065.1 Allosphingosinicella sp. | reverse complement strand
CGAATTGGAGCCGGGCATCGAGGGCCTCGTCCACGTCTCCGAGATGAGCTGGACCAAGAAGAACGTCCATCCGGGCAAGATCGTCTCCACCTCGCAGGAAGTGGACGTCTCCGTGCTCGAGGTCGACGAGGAGAAGCGCCGTATCTCGCTCGGGCTCAAGCAGGCCCAGGCCAATCCGTGGGAGGCCTTCGCTTCGACCCACCCGGTCGGAACCGAGGTCGAGGGCGAGGTCAAGAACGCGACCGAGTTCGGATTGTTCGTCGGGCTGGACGGCGACGTCGACGGGATGGTCCACATGTCGGACATCGCCTGGGGCGTGACCGGCGAGGAGGCTCTCAACCTTCATCGCAAGGGCGAGATGGTGAAGGCGGTCGTTCTCGACGTCGACGTCGAGAAGGAGCGCATCTCGCTGGGCATGAAGCAGCTCGAGCGCGGCGGCGTCGCCAAGGGCGGAACCTCGGCCGCGGGCGGAGGCGTGAACAAGAACGAGACGGTGACGGTGACCGTGCTCGAGGTCCGCGACGGCGGGCTCGAGGTCCAGGTCGGCGACGACGGAGCGACGGGCTTCATCAAGCGCACCGATCTCGGCCGCGACCGCGACGAGCAGCGGCCCGAGCGCTTCCAGGTCGGCCAGAAGTTCGACGCACTGGTGATCGGCTTCGACCGCTCGAAGAAGCCCAACTTCTCGATCAAGGCTCTCCAGATCCACGAGGAGAAGCAGGCCGTCGCCCAGTACGGCTCCTCGGATTCCGGGGCCAGCCTTGGCGATATTCTTGGGGAAGCGTTGAAAAACAAGAACAAGGAATAGCCTTCAGGGGGCGGGCCGCATGTGGCCCGCCCTTGCCGACCCGCACCGGAAGTGCGGCAAGGGCCGAATTTTCCTTGTTTTTTTCAACCTCAGATATTGCGTTCGAGCCGGTTTTGAGTTTTAACTTGGGTTAGCGGTGATGCCTTGGGGGCAAGGCAATATCCGCAATGCCCGTTATTTCTCATGTTGGGGGGAAGCTGTGATCCGTTCCGAGCTCGTGCAGATGCTTTGCGATGATCATCCCGATCTCACCGGCAAGGAGATCGAGCGGGTGGTTTCCGCCTTTTACGACTCGATCACCGAGCAGCTGCAGCAGGGCGGCCGGGTCGAGCTTCGAGGCTTCGGCGCCTTTTCGACCCGCGAGCGCGACGCCCGCAAGGGCCGCAACCCCCGCACCGGCGATGCCGTCGACGTCGACGCCAAGCGAGTGCCCTATTTCAAGCCGGGCAAGGAAATGCGCGAGCGGCTGAACGTCTGAGCTTCGTCATCCCGGGCTTGATCCGGGGTACATGAACACCGCGCGATCAAGTTCATCAGTCCGTGATCATGGATTCCGGCTTCCGCCGGAATGACGCTAAGCGCTATGGCCTTGCCAGTGCGGACGTGGCGGAACCGGTAGACGCCGGAGACTTAAAATCTCCTGCCCCTCGGGGCATGCGGGTTCGAGTCCCGCCGTCCGCACCAGGGCTCAGGCAGCTTCCTTCGGCGGATCCGCAGGAACCGCGGTCCATTCGCATCGGTGGAGGCTGATCGGATCGACGAACATCCCGCCCATCCGTTCGCCCAGCTGCCAGCGCACCTGGGCATTGACCGGGCCCACGCCGGGAACGTCGAGCGAGACGTAGCTGCCGATCCGGACCGGTTCGCTGCACTCGGCCATGAAGCCGCTGGTCGAGACGTCGCAGACCGTCACCTCGACGCTGTACCAGCTCTGGGCGCGCAACTGGGTCCGACCCGCCACTGGGGTGCGTCCCGATCTGCGCGGCTTGTACTGGTTCATCGCTCTTGGATCCCGGGTGCAATGGAGGACTTTAGGGCAGCAAATGTGAAGGGCCGGTAAAGGCGACGACCGGTGGGCCTCGACTCATTCGCCAATCCTGACGGAATCGAGCATCGGAGGCGGCGAACGCCATCGTCCGAGTGAACCCGAAGACGATAGCGCCGGTCCCGCCCTGCATCCGTGACAAGTCGGCGCCGCGGTGCCCTTGGCGCCGGCCGCGGCCTCGACCGGGATGACGGTCGCGGGCCGCTGGGCTATCGCTGTCGGCCGATGGCGACTCGCTCTCCCCTCCGGCTCGGGCTCCTCGCCGCGGCCCTCCTTCTCGCCGGTTGCCGCGACAAGGAGACGGGTCCCGTCTCGATCAGCGCCGTCGGCGGCGAACCCCGCATGGCCGATCCCAATCGGGCCCGGCCGGACGCGCCCTCGGCCATCCTCCTCGAAGCGGTCGCCCAGGGACTGGTCCGGTTCGACTCCGGCGGCGAGATCGAGCCCGCGCTGGCCCAGCGCTGGATCGTTTCCGACGACGGGCTGCGCTATACTTTCCGGCTCGGCAAGGCGAGCTGGGCCGGCGGCCGGATCACCGCCGACCAGGTCGTGGCGAGGCTTCGAGCCGCCGCGGCTCCGGCCAGCCGCAATCCGCTGAGGCCGGTGCTGGGAGCGATCGACGAGATCGTGGCGATGACCGACGACGTGATCGAGATCAGCCTCAAATCGCCGCGCCCGAACTTCCTCCAGCTACTCGCTCAGCCCGAAATGGCGATCATCCGCGGCGGCGAAGGCTCGGGGCCCTACCGGGGCCAGCGGCGTCCGGACGGGTCGATCCGGCTCGTCCCGGCCGAGGCCGAGGCGCAGGAGGATGATTCGGCGCCGCCGCCTTTGCTGTTGCGCGGCGAGAGCGCGGCTCTGGCCGCGGCCCGCTTCGGCGAACGCAACGCAGACCTGGTGCTTGGCGGCACGCTCGGCGATCTGCCGCTCGCGCGAGCGGTTCCGGCCCCGGCGGCGCAGCTTCGCTTCGACCCCGTGGCCGGCCTTCTGGGGCTCGCCTTCACCGGCTCGGAACCCGCCTTCCAGCGGATGGAGACCCGTCAGGCCCTGGCCATGGCGCTCGACCGACCGGCGCTCGCGGCGGCCCTGGGCGTGCCCGGACTGCAGGCCCGCTCTTCGCTCCTTCCGCCCGGAATCGAGGGCCTGGCCCAGGTTTCGGCGCCCGCCTGGATCCGGACTCCGCTGCCGGCGCGGCAGGCTCGGGCGGCGGGCCTGCTTCGAGAGGCGGGCGAAGGAGGGCGGCTCACCGTCCGGGTCGCACTGCCCGAGGGCCCAGGCTACCGGCTGCTCTTCGCCCGGCTCCGGCGGGACTGGGCCGCGGCAGGAGTGGAGACGGTCCGAGTGCCCGCCGGAGCGCAGGCAGACCTGCGTCTTGTCGACGAGGTGGCCCCCGGCGGATTGGCGAGCTGGTATCTTCGACGCTTCTCGTGCGAAGCGAGCCGGACCTGCGACCCGGCCGCGGACGAGGCGATGGCCGCTGCGAGGACGGCCCCGGACGCCGCCGGTCGCCGCGAGGCGCTCGCCACTGCCGACCGGATACTTGCAGGCCTCGGCCCGTTCATCCCGCTGACCGCGCCGGTCCGCTGGTCCCTCGTCTCGCCCAGGCTCACCGGCTTTAGACCCAACGTCTTCGGGCGCCACCCGATCGGCGAGCTCATCCCGGCACGATCCTAGGAGAAAGACGATGCCGAGCCCGCAGGACCAGTTCGACGCGCTCGCGGAGGGGCTTCCGTTGGGACGCGACCCGGCGTCCGTGCGCCGGAGGATCGAGGCGATGGAGAAACTGCTCGAGCGGATGTTCACTCTGCCGGGCACCGACCGGAAGTTTGGCCTCGACGTGGTCTTCGATCTCATTCCCGTCGGCGGAAGCCTGATCGCCGCGGCGATGGGAAGCTGGCTCGCCTGGGAGGGGCGCAACCTGGGAATGCCCAAATGGCATCTGGCTCGGATGGGCGGCAATATAGGAGTCGATTTCCTGCTCGGCGCGATCCCCTTCGTCGGTGCGATCCCCGACTTCTTCTTCAAGTCGAACACCCGCAACCTCAGGATCGTGAAGCGCTGGCTCGACAAGCACCACCCCGAGACGATGATCGTCGAGGGCGAGGTCGTGGCTCGCAATTAGCCGTCATTGCGAGCGTAGCGAAGCAATCCAGTCAGCTGGTCAGCCCGCCGCCGAAGCTGGATTGCTTCGTCGCTGCCGCGAAGCGGCAGTTTATCCTGAGCGCGGCGGCAGGCGGCGTCGAAGGCCTCCTCGCAATGACGGGTTAGCTCACTGGCTGGAAATCCAGCCCGATATCGGCCGCCGGCGCCGACTGGGTAATCCTCCCCACCGAGACGTAGGTCACGCCGGTCTGTGCCTTGGCGCGGATCGTCTCGAGAGTGACGCCCCCGCTTGCTTCGGTAGGAACCCGCCCTCCGACTAGGGCCACGGCCTCGCGCAGCGCCGGCACATCCATATTGTCGAGCAGCAGATGCGTGGCGCCGGCCTCGAGCGCGGGTTCGATCTGGTCGAGCCGGTCGACCTCGACGATGATCCGCTCGATGCCGGCGGCGGCGGCCCGTCGGACGGCCTCTGCGACCCCGCCGGCGACCGCGACGTGGTTGTCCTTGATCATCGCCGAGTCCCACAGCCCCATCCGGTGGTTCCGGGCGCCGCCCATCCGGGTCGCGTATTTCTCGAGAATCCGGAGGCCGGGAATGGTCTTGCGGGTGTCGAGCAGGGTCGCCCCGGTGCCGGCGATCGAGTCGACATAGCGGCGGGTGAGGGTCGCGATCCCGGAGAGATGCTGGACGATGTTGAGCGCCGAGCGCTCGGCGGTGAGCAGCGCCCGCGCCTTGCCGCGAAGCCGGAGCAGATCGCAGCCCGCTTCGACTTGGGCTCCGTCCTCGGCCAACCGCTCGATCCGGGCTTCGGGGTCGAGCGCGCTGAAGAAGGCTTCGGCGATGGCCAAGCCCGCGACGACGATTGCCTCCCGGCTGTCCATGACCCCCGTGAAGCGCGCATCGGCGGGGATCACCGCGGCCGACGTGATATCGCCCGCTTCGCCGAGATCCTCGGCCAGCGTTTCCCGGACGAAGCGGTCGACGTCGAAGCCCGGGATTATCGCACCAGCTCCCGCTTGAGATAGGCCATCAGCAGGGCCGCCCGCTTCGCGTCCTCGGCATTGTCCGCGCCAACGCTGTGGCCGCCCTCCAGATATTCGTGGAAGTAGAAGCGGTTGCCATATTCCTCGAGGCGGGCCGCCATCTTGCGCGCGTGGCCGGGATGGACCCGGTCGTCCTTGGTCGAGCCGTAGAAGAATACCGCCGGGTATCGCACGCCCTTCCGGACGTTCTGATAGGGCGAATATCTCGACATGAACGCCCAGTCCTCTGGCTTGTCGGGATCGCCATATTCATCGATCCACGAGGCCCCGGCGAGCAGGTGCGAATAGCGCTTCATGTCGTGCAGCGGCGAGCCCGAGATCACCGCCGAATAGAGGTCCGGCCGCTGGTTCATCGCCGCCCCGACCAAAACTCCGCCGTTGGAGCGTCCGGAAATTCCGATCTTGCCCTTCGCGGTTACTCCGGTGCGGATCAGGTCCTCCGCAACCGCATGGAGATCGTCGAAGCTCTTCTGCCGGTTCTCGCGAAGGACGGACTTGTGCCAGTCCGGCCCATATTCGCCGCCCCCGCGAATGTTGGCGAGGACGTAGGCGTTGCCCTCCTCGGTCCAGAACATCCCGAGCGGCCCGGCCCGGTAGGGCTGGCCGGTGAGATAGCCCGGAGTCTGGGCGGCGCGGAAGCCGCCATAGGCGTGGATCAGCGTCGGGACGGGCCCGTCGGCGCCTTTGCGCCGGACGAGGAAATAGGGGATCCTGGTCCCGTCCTTCGACGTCGCGAAGCGCTGCTCCACGGTCCGGGTCGCGGCGTCGAACTTGGCAGGCAGCCGCTGGACAAGCGCCGTGCCGCCGCCGGGCCGGACCGCGTAGAGCGCCGGGGGAGTCAGCATTCCCTCCACCGTGGCGAAGGCGAGGTCCGGCTTGCCGCCGACCGAGAGAAGGTGGACCGTGCTGTTCGACGGCAGCGCGACCGGTCGCGAACTCCAGGTCCCGTTCTTCTTCGGCGTGAGAGCGAACAATTTGCCCGACACGTCGTCGAGCGCCTTGACCCAAAGCACGTTGTCGGACGCCGAAACCTCCTCGATCGCCTGCTTCGCGGTCGGCGCCATCACCAGCCTGGGCTCGGCATGGCCTCGGGCGAGGATGTCGCGGAGCGAGTAGGCGACGAGGGTGCCGGCCCTGAAACGCCCCAGCGGGCTCTGCAGCTTGGCGATGAGCTGGTCGCCGAGGACGTCCTCGAGCTCCGCGTCGGCGGGCAATGGCACAGGCACCAGCCCGCCGGTCGGAGTGAGGAGATGACGTTCGTTCGTCCAGAAGGTCTTGCCGCGGTCGACGAACACCCAGCGGCCGGTCGAGCTCTGGATGGCCAGCGGATTGGTCGCGACGTCGCCCGTTTCCCCCTCGAACAAGGTGCGCGCCGAAGCCAGCGGAGTGCCGCGCTTCCAAAGCTTCAGGATCCGCCCGTAACCGGAGGTGGTGAGCGAGCCCTTGCCGAAATCGGTGCCGACCAGCAAAGTGTCGTTGTCCACCCACGACGCCGCCGTCTTGGCCTCGGGAATGACGAAGCCGCCTTCGACGAAGCGGCCGGTGCCGAGATCGAACTCGCGCACCACGTCGGCGTCGGTGCCGCCCGGGCTCAGCGAGACGAGGCAGCGGCGATAATCGGGCGCAAGGCAGTCCGCGCCGTGCCAGACCCAGCTCTTGCCCTCCTGCCGGCCGAGCGCATCGACGTCGATCACCGTCTTCCATTGCGGCTTGCCGGAGCGATAGGCGGCGAGCGGAGACACCCGCCAAAGGCCGCGCTTGTTGTTCGCGTCGCGCCAGAGATTGGCGACCTTGTCGCCCAGGATCTGATCGGGCGCGGCAATCTGCTCCTGGTCGTCCAGGATGGCGAGGGCACGCCGGCGGTAGCTTTCGAATTTCGGGTCCCCGGTGAGCTGCGCCTCGGTCGCGGCGTTCCATTCCCTGACCTGGCCGAGCGCCCTCCGGCCCTCGATTTCCTCCAGCCAAAGGTACGGGTCATCGCCCGCGGCGGGCGCGGCCGCGGCGAGGAAAAGCAGGGAGGCGGCGGGAAGGAGGAAGCGGTTCAAGAGCGGTCTCCGGTAGAATCGAGGGACGGCCTAGCGATAACGCGCCGGCCGTTCCAGCGCCTGAATGTCCTTGCGAGGCGCGTAGCGACGAAGCGTCGCTCGCAATGACGGCAGAGGCTAATCCCCAGCGATCACGGGCCTTCCCACATCGCCCTGCCCCACCGTTCGGCCGGCCATCTCCAGCATCCGGTCGAGCGACTTCTTCGCCGCCAGGCGCAAGTCCTCGTCCAGCTCGATCCGCGGCTCGAGGTCGCGAAGCGCCACGTAGAGCTTCTCCATCGTGTTGAGCGCCATGTACGGGCACATGTTGCAATTGCAGTTTCCGTCCGCCCCGGGCGCCCCGATGAATTTCTTGTGCGGAGCGGCTTTCTCCATCTGGTGCATGATGTGCGGCTCGGTGGCGACGATCATCACTTCCGATGGGGAAGAGAGCGCATAGTCCAGGATCGCCTTGGTCGAGCCGACCAGATCGGCATGGTCGAGGATATGCGGCGGGCATTCGGGGTGGGCGAGGACCGGGGCGCCCGGATACTGCGCCTTCAGCTTCAGAAGCTCGGTCTCGGAAAAGGCCTCGTGGACGATGCAGACGCCCGGCCAGAGCAGCATGTCGCGGCCCGTCTTGCGGGCGAGATAGCCGCCGAGATTCTTGTCCGGCCCGAAGATGATCTTCTGATCCTTCGGGATCTGGGAGAGGATGATCTCCGCCGACGACGAAGTGACGATGATGTCGGACAGCGCCTTCACCGCCGCCGAGCAGTTTATGTAGGTGAGTGCGATATGGTCCGGATGGGCCTCGCGGAACGCCTTGAACTGGTCGGGGGGGCAGCTGTCCTCCAGGCTGCACCCGGCGTTCATGTCGGGCAGGATCACGATCTTCTCTGGCGAAAGGATCTTCGCCGTCTCGGCCATGAACCGGACCCCGCAAAAGGCGATGACATCGGCCGAGGTCGAAGCCGCCTTGCGCGACAGATCGAGGCTGTCGCCGACGAAATCGGCGAGATCCTGGATCCGGGGATCCTGGTAATAATGCGCGAGGATGACGGCGTTGCGCTCCTTGCGCAGCCGGTCGATCTCGGCGGCGAGGTCGAGCCCCCTGAGGCCCTGGTTGGGTGCGTTCATCTGCGACTCCCGGGTGGGGGACCGGACCCTTGCGGGCCGACTCACTGGTTTGCCAAGCTGACTCTCGTGCCTTCCATATGGTCCTGGAAGGCGCGGAACGGATGCGGCGGAGATAGGTGGGAAGACGTCGTTTTTCAACTCGCTCACCGTCGTCCCGACGAAAGCCGGGACCTCGGGGAGACCGGCAGAGACTTCTCGACCTGAGGTCCGGGCTTTCGCCGGGATGACGGGTTACCTCTCCGCCTGTCTGTCGCTGAGCCTCGCCTCCAGCGGTCGGGGCCGGTCGAGGAACGTCGCCTCCTCCTTGCCCCCCGGGTCGACGAAGCGGACCGCGACGCTCGCCTCGATGCCCGAGGCTCGAAGCGGGAGGGCGAAGGCCCTGGCGACGTCGCGCATGGCCGCGCCGCGCGCCAGGTGCATCGGACGGGGCTCGCGGGCCTGGCGCATCAGCTCGTCCTGGGCGGCCTGGCGGTTTTCCGAATCGAGATCCTTCTCCGATCCGGCCAGGGCCATGACCAGCCCGCCCTCCGAGCTTTCCTGGACCTGGTTGAGGTCGATCTCGGGGCCGGACAATTCGAGCGGGGGCAGGGTGACGGACAGAGTCCGGCTGGCTTCGTCCCAGGCAAGGCTCGAGCGGCGCAGCCGGGCGAGGTCGATTCCGTAGCGGACCGTCCCCGGCATGATCAGGGTCTTGCGCGCGGTGAGGCCGAGATGGGTCTCGCTCGCGCTCGCCACCGACACGAACCGGGCGGTGAACGGAACGACCCGGCCCGAGTCCCGAACCGAAAGCAAGGCCGCGGTCGCGATCGCCTCCGGATCGGGCTTGGCCGGCGGAGCTGCAGGCCGCAGCCCCCACCCCAGCGCCAGGCCGAGAAGCAGCAGCCCCAGGGCTGGAAGGATCAGGTGAAGCCTCAGCCGGCGAGCATCCATCGCTCCCCCTCCCCGCAGACCAGCCCGCGCCGCTCGAGGTCGACCAGATGGGCGAGCACCGAGCGGCCCGCGGCGGGGAACAGCCTCGGGTCGATTGCGCAGTACATCGCCTCGACCATCGCCGTGATCCGACCCTCGCCCCGCTCGAGATGGCCGAGGATCTGCCGCTCGCGCATCCGGCGATGCTCGATCAGCCGGCGGACATGGTCGCGGGGATCCTCCACGGCCGGGCCGTGCGCCGGATAGTAGATCCGGTCCTGGCGGCCGACCAGGCGGTCGAGGCTCGCCATATAGTCGGCCATGTCGCCGTCCGGCGGGGCGACGACGGTGGTCGACCAGCCCATCACGTGGTCGCCGGTGAACAATATCCCCTCCCCGGCAAGAGCGAGGCAGAGATGGTTCGACGTGTGGCCCGGAGTGGCGACCGCCTCGATCGTCCAGCCTTCCCCGTCGAGCCGATCTCCGTCCCCGAGTATCCGGTCCGGCCGGTAATCGAAGTCGAAGGATTCGTCGGCGCGCGGGCCCGCATCCTCCAGGCTGAGCGGAGCGCAGCCGACGATCGGGGCTCCGGTCGCGGCCTTAAGCGGGCGGCTCGCCGGGCTGTGGTCGCGGTGGGTGTGCGTGCAAAGGATCGCTGCCACCCTCTCGCCGCCCAGCGCCGCCTCGAGCGCTTCCAGATGCGCCGGCAGATCGGGGCCCGGATCGATCACGGCCACGTCCCCCTCGCCGATTATGTAGGTCTGGGTGCCGGTATGGGTGAAGGGCGAGGGATTGGGCGCGAGCACCCGGCGGATCCGGTTTCCGAGCCGCTCTACCGTTCCGGTCACGTCCATGGGGCCCGATGTGGCATTGCCCGGGGCGAAAACCAAGCGCGCGTATCCGTTTCCCAGCGAAAGGCCGGGACCCAGGGCATGTCGACATTCGCCAAACTGGATTTTTGCGAAATCCTCCCTGCCTTTGCAGGGGAGGGGGACCATGCGAAGCATGGTGGAGGGGCCTCTTGGACTCAATAGAACCCCTCCACCGCGCTTCGCGCGGTCCCCCTCCCCCGGAAAGCCGGGGGAGGATTTTTGAAAGGGAGACGAAGAAGAGCGGGAGCTTGGGGGCCTCCCGCCCTTCCCCCGAGTCGCGCCTGCCCTCAGCGGGCGCTGCGGGCCCTGTCGATGGCCGAGCGGAGCGCGGTTTCGATCCGCGCCTTCTGCTCGTCGCTCAGATGGTCGTTGTCCGTGATCCGGGCCAGGGCGTCTTCAAGGCGCTCGGCATCGGCCTGGGTGGGAGCGCCCTTCCTGCAGATGATGACCTTGGTCTTCTTGCCGCCTTCGTCCGACTGCTCGTCGACGATCTTCTCGCTGCCGTCGCAATTGGCAAGGCCGGCGACGCCGTGCATCTCGAACTTTCGGATCCGGTCGCCCGGACCATGCTCGTCCCCGCCTTTGCCGTCACGGACGATGACGATCCGCTCGACCGTCTTGCCGTCGCCGTCGGGATGGGGATGGGCGAGCGCGGCCGCGCCGGTTCCGGCGAGCAGAAGAGCGGCCGCGAAGCCGAGGCTGCGGTTCAGGTTCATCGAATCATTCTCCCTTCACGAGCGTCTGGATGTTGATGTCGAAGGCGTGGCCCTGGCCGCCACCGCCGGGCGCGCTCTCGCCGCGCTTGACCCGGAGCTTGACCTCGTGCCCCTCGGCGGCGGCCTTGATGACGGCGGCACGGAGCTCGGCGACGTCCTCGGCGCTGAGCACCTCGCGGACGGTGAAGACATGCGCCTCGGAATGGACCTGCCGGAACCGGACGACCTCGACCTGCTGCGGCTGGGGTGCCGCCTGGACGAGAGCGAAGCTCCTGTTCACCGACCTCGGAGCGATCGCCGACTTCGGAAGCCGGCGAAGGATCGTGGTCATCGAGGCGAGGGTCGAGGAGAGCGGCGCGGGCGCCTCGGCCGACGCGAAGCTTGCCGGCTCCGCCTTCAGCCGGGCGGCCGGGCGGGCCGTCGCGGTTCGGACCGGCGGGCGGGCGGCGGCGGCGGTCGCGGCGGGGGCCCTTGCCGCGGCCATGTGGACCGCCGCGCGGGAGGGAGCGGCAGCCGGCGACCGCGACGCGTAGAGCCCCGGGGTCTCGCCCGCCTCGGGGGGGCCGGCGGTTCCGATCGCGAAGCCGGCGGCAGCGAAGGCGGACAGGGCGACGACTCCTCCCGTCGACCGCAGCCGGCTCGCCCGGTGATTGCGCATCATCCTCAAACGCCGCTTCAATTCTCCGGCCGGGTTGAGCGCGCAGGCGGCGATCAGTCCGGGCCGGCTGGCGGATTTGACCAGGGCTCGCGCATAGTCGCACCTCTCGTCGAGCGAGGCGGTTCGAGCGACGGCGGCGTCGCAGGCCAGCTCCTGGTCGCTCCGGAAGGCGCGGAAGGCCAGCCAGGCAATGGGGTTGAACCAGAAAATGGCGAGCACCAGGGTCGCGGCCAGGTTCCACCAGATGTCGCCGCGTTTGTGGTGGACGAGTTCGTGCTCGAGCGCGAGCCGCCGCTCCACGGGATTGTAGCGCCTGGAAAAATCGCCCGGAAGGACGATCCGCCGCTCGATCACTCCAATCGCAAGCGGCCCGTCCACCTTGTCGCTGATCCAGGTTCGGATGCCGCCGAACAGGGGTGGGCGGGCGGGCCGGGCGCCGTCGCGGATCCGTCCGAGGAAGGTGCGATAGCCGAGCCATTGCAAGATGAGGAAGATGACCGCACCCCCGGCCCACATTGCGAGCATGAAGGGCACCCACTGCCCGGGTCCGGCCTCAGCCGGCAGGGGTGCGGCCATTTCCGCCGCCGTCGGGATGAAGAGTATGACGGACGGAAGGTAAAGATCGGGCGCCAGCTGCGGGAGCGGCGGAAGGACGAGCCTGAGCGCCGGCACCGCCCATAGGGCATAGGCCCAGCCCGCGCCGAAGCTCCGGGCCACCGGGCCGCGCAGAACCAGCACCATGACCATCAGCAAGGTGACGGCGAGAAAGGTCTCGATCAGCCAGGCGATCATGACTTGAGCGCCTTGAGCAGCTTCTCGATCTCCGCGATGTCGGCGGGCGTGAGCTTGTCTCGCTCGGCGAGCTGGGCCACGAGCGCCGGCACCCGGCCCCCGAACATCCGGTCGATCAGGCGTCCGGACTCCTGGGCGACATAATCCTCGCGGCGGATTGCGGGACGGTAGAGATAGCGCCGCCCATCCTCCTCATGGCTGAGCACGCCCTTGGCGAGAAGCCGGGAGAGCATGGTCTTGACGGTGGCGAGGCTCCAGCCCCGGTCCTCCGGGACCCTGGCGGCGACGTCGGCAGCGGTCAGCGGCGCCTCGTCCCAGAGCACCTCCATCACCGCATATTCGCCTTCGGCGATTCTCTCCACGGCCTCACCCTCCCTGTCGATTACACGTGTAATTCCGTTTCAGCCGCTGAACGGCCGATGAATGGCACGCCCATGTAACGGAACATGTCGGGCGGCTTTACAATAAGCAAAAGCCGTTAAATTGCGTAAACCATCGAAAGGCGCGGAAATCCGCCAACGGCCCGGTCTGGCACGCCCCGTGTATCGTTATCCGCGTCCACACGCATCCACGCGAAAAGGGGGCGGACGAGCGGTCTTTCTGGTCCCGCCGTCCGCCCCTTTCTTATTTCCGTCAGCCCCGCAGGATCGCAGCCGTCTCGGCGTCCGCGGGCAGGAAGGCCTCGATCGCAAGCTCGGACAGAGTGATGTCCACCGGAGTTCCGAACACCGTCGTCATGCTCAGGAACGAGAGCAGATTCGGGCCCTGGCGCATCTTGAGCAGGATCGCGATCCCGCCGGCCTCGCCCTCGGCGACTCCGCCGGGATAGCCGCGAAGCTCTTCGAGCAGGGCCGCGAGCACCGGATCGGCGCTGACGTCGATCTGCTCCTCGAGCCGGCGGAAGACGTAGCCGCGCCACAGCGGCAGATTCTCGATCCGGGGCGCGAGGCCTTCGGGATGAAGGCTGAGCCTCAGGACGTTGAGCGGCGGCTCGAGCAGGCGCGGCGCCACGCCCGTAAGGAAGGGCTGGATCCCGGAATTGGCCGCGACGAGGTTCCAGTGAAGGTCGACCGCGAGCGCCGGAAAGGGCTCGTAGGCGGCGAGCACCTTGTCGACCGCCTGCCGGGCCGCCGCGAGCTCGGGGTCGTCGAGGGTCCTTGCCGGCAAGGCCGGGGCGAAGCCACCGGCGACGAGCAGGACGTTGCGCTCGCGAGGCGGGATCCTGAGCCGCTCCGCAAGCCGCAGAAGCATTGCCCGGCTGGCCTCGACCGGCCGGTCTCGATGAAGCTCAGGTGCCGGGCCGAGATCTCCGCATCGAGCGCGAGGTCGAGCTGGCTCAATCGGCGGCGCGATCGCCAGGTGCGGATCTGGGTTCCGACGAGGTCGGCGGGATTGGCGGCCATGACCCAGCCTAGCCCAGCCGGTCGGCGAATCCCATTACCTGCCAGGTAATCGACAGCATGACCCCGAAAGGCCGATCAGGATCGGGCGGCGCTGCTCACTGCGCCTTCGAAAGAAAGGATCGGACTTATGACCAACCCAGTCTTCCTTCGGCGAGTCCTCGCGCTCGATTCCGCCAGCTGCGCCGCGATCGGACTGCTGCTGTCCCTGGGGGCCGAGCCGCTCTCCGAACTCTTCGGCCTCGGCGAGAGGCTTCTGTTCGGCGCCGGGCTGCTGCTCCTTCCGCTCGCCGCCTTCCTCGCCTGGCTGGCGTCGCGCCCCGCGCCGCCGACCCCGCTCGTCTGGACCGTCATCGTCGGCAACGTCGCATGGACGGCGGAGAGCTTCCTCCTGATCTCGACTGAAGCGGGGAAGATCACCGCGGTCGGGACGTCGTTCGTCGCCGCTCAGGCGATTGCGGTGCTCGGAATCTCGCTCCTCGAATATGTCGGGCTTCGGCGGATGCGCGCGGCGGCCTTTTGAGGCAACCGTCATCCCGGCGAAAGCGGGACCTCGGGGAGACCCACTGAGACTTCTTGTCCCGAGGCCCCGGCTTTCGCCGGGGTGACGGCCTTCTTCCTAGGCCTTGGCGACCTGCTTCTCGTTCAGCAGCTGCTGCAGCTCGCCCGCCTCGAACATCTCCATCATGATGTCCGAGCCGCCGACGAACTCGCCCTTGACGTAAAGCTGCGGGACGGTCGGCCAGTCGGAATATTCCTTCACGCCCTGGCGGATCTCCGGATCCTGGAGGACGTCGACCGTCTCGAAGCCCACTCCGAGATGGTCGAGGATCGAAACGGCGCGGCTCGAGAATCCGCATTGCGGGAAGAGCGCGGTGCCCTTCATGAACAGGACGACGTCGCTCTTCCGGACGATCTCGTCGATTCGGGCCTTGGTGTCGGACATTTTTACTGTTCCTCAGTCGGGAGTCGCGGTTGAGAGCTGAAGGGCATGGAGGACGCCGCCCATCCGGCCGCCGAGCGCCTCGTAGACCCTTTGGTGCTGGCGGACTCGCGGAATCCCGCGGAAGCTTTCGGCGACGACGCGAGCGGCATAATGATCGCCGTCGCCGGCGAGATCGGTGATCTCGACCCGTGCGTCGGGAATTCCGGCGCGGATCAAGGCCTCGATCTCCTCGGCGGCCATCGCCATCAGCCCTGCGACTCCATCAGCTGGCGGCGCGCCTCGACCGTCTTGTGGTCGAGCGCCTCGCGGATCCGCGATTCCTCGCACTCGACTCCGGCCGAGGTAAGATCGCCGACCAGCTTCCGGATGACGTCCTCGTCGCCGGCTTCCTCGAAGTCGGCCCGGACGACGTCGCTCGCATAGGCGTCGGCCTCGGCCTGGCTCAGGCCCATCAATCCGGCGGCCCACTGCCCGAGCAGCTTGTTGCGCCGCGCCGTGATCCGGAACTGCATGTCCTGGTCTCGGGCATATTTGGTCTCGAAGGCGCGTTCGCGGTCGTCGAAAGTGCTCATGGAGGCTCCTGCTCTGGTCAGAGGTCAGATAGGCGCGGCGCGGGAGAGGTGCAACGGCGCGCTCGCGTCATCCCGGGAGCGACCCCATCAAAGTAATACTTTGATGGGAACCCGAAAGGCGGGACCTCGGGTCGGAAAGTCTCGGCGGGTCTCCCCGAGGTCCCGGCTTTGGACGGGATGACGGTTCGAGCCTCTAATTCATCGTCACCACCAGCTTGCCCACCGCCTTGCGGGCCGCCATGTGGGCGATCGCCTCGCCGGCCCGATCGAGCGGCCAGGTGCGGCTGACCTTCGGTGCGATCTTCCCTTCCCGCCAAAGCCGGAACAGGGTCTCGACATGCGCCGCATTGGCCTTCGGGTCGCGGGCGGCGAAGGCGCCCCAGAAGACTCCGCGGACGTCGCAGCTCTTCAGAAGCGTGAGGTTGAGCGGAAGCTTCGGGATCCCGGCCGGAAAGCCGACGACCAGATAACGGCCTTCCCACGCGATCGAACGCAGGGCCGGCTCGGCATAGTCGCCGCCGACGGGATCGTAGACCAGGTCGGCTCCGCCCGGTCCGACCGCCTCCTTGAACATCTGCCCGAGCGCCTTCGATCCCTCCTTGTCGAACGGCCCGGACGGGTAGACGATCGCCAGGTCCGCCCCGGCGTTCCGGACGACCTCGGCTTTCTCCTCGGACGACACGGCGGCGACCACCCGGGCTCCATAGGCCTTGCCGAGCTCGACCGCGGCGAGTCCGACCCCGCCGGCGGCGCCGAGGACGAGCAGGGTCTCCCCGGCCTTCAGCCGGCCCCGGTCGAGCAGAGCGTGGATCGACGTCGCATAGGTGAGGATCAGGGCCGAGCCGTCCTCGAAGCTTCGCTCGCTCGGCAGCGGGACCGCCTGGCCGGCGGATATGACCACCTTCTCAGCCAGCCCGCCATGGCCGATCATCGCGATCAGCCGGTCGCCCTCGGCCCAGCCGGAGACCCCCTCCCCCACCGCTTCCACCATACCCGCCACCTCGCCGCCCGGAGCGAAGGGCCTCGGCGGCTTGAACTGATATTTGTCCTCGATGATGAGGACGTCGGGATAGTTGATCGCGCAGGCGCGCACCCGGACGAGCAGCTGGCCCGGGCCGGCCTTGGGATCGGGAAGCTCGACGAGCTCGAGTGCCTCGGGGCCGCCCGGCGCCGTCGAGAGCAGAGCCCTCATTTCGCCGACTTCGGGAAGGCGGGAAGCTTGGCGACGTCGGCCGGCTCGTGCTGGATGATCACCTTCGCCTTCAGGTTGGCGGCGATCCGGTCGAACCGGTCCATCGAGGCCAGAGTATCGGAGCGGTCGTGGTTGAAGGGCGGCACTCCGCGGTTCCTGACCTGTTCGGTGAAGTGATATTGGTCGCCGGACAGCAGCACCGGGCCCGAGGCCAGCCGCACCAGCAGGGCGTAGTGGCCGGGCGTGTGCCCCGGAAGCTTCAGCATGACGACCCGGCCGTCTCCGAAGACGTCCTTGTCGGAGGCCAGCGGATCGAGCTTGCCGCCGCCGGTGAGCCAGTGCGCAAGCGCCTTGGTGGAATCCTCGTCGGGCGACGGGGTGGAGCGCAGGAGATCGAGGTCTCCCTTCCCCATCATGAGGGTCGCCTGCGGGAATCGGGGCGCCTGCCCGGTATGGTCGAAATGCCAGTGGCTGATCCCGATCAGCTCGATCTGGGCGGGCTTCACTCCGATCTGCGCCAGCTGGTCGACGAGGCTTCGCCTGACGCTGATCTTCTGGCCCGCATTCTCGAACCCCGCTCCGATCAGTGCGTCGGTGAGCCCGGTGTCCCACAGCATGTAGCGATTGCCGTGGCGGATCAGGTAGCAGCTTCCGACGATGTTCTTGGGGCCCGCCGGATATTGGAACGTGTCCGAGAAGAAGGCGCCATATTGCTTGATGACGAACTCGCCGCAGTGGAGTCGCCACAGCTCGATCGGAGCCTGCGGCGCCGTCGGAGCCTGCATCGCGCCCAGGCCGAGCCAGACGGAGGCGAGGAGAGTCAGCTTCTTGATCATGTCGGTGCCCCTTCTTTGGGCGAGACATAATGGGGATCGTGGACGAAGGGCAATGGCCCGCCCGCCGCGAGGGCGGCGAGGATCGCGGCGAAGTCCGTCCGGCAGCGGAAGCCGAGCCGAGCCTCGGCGGCCTGCGGAACATAGACCCGGTCGATCCGGGCCGGCAGGGTCCAGCCGGCGGCGGCGTAGAGGTCGGGCGCCTCCGGAAAACGGCGCGCGACCACGGCCATCGGGTCCCGCGCCAGCTCTTCGCAATCGGCGGGTGAGAAAGGCGGCGGAGCGGAGACGATGAAGGTTTCGAAGCCGAGCTCCGGCGCCCCGGCCAAGGCCGCGACATGCGCTTCGGCCGCGTCTTCCACGGTCAGTCTGCGGTTGAGGAATTCGTTGGCCTTGATGTTCGGCCCGCTCGGGACCCGGTCGGTATCGTCGTCCTCCGGGAAGAAGCGGGACGTCCGAAGGATGCAGACGGCAAGGCCGTGCTCCCGGTGGACGAGGCGGCACAGCTTCTCGGCGGCGAGCTTGGTGATCCCGTAGATGTTGCGCGGCTCGAGCGGCCCGTAATCCTCGGCCATCCATTGTGCGCGCTCGATTCGCCCGGAATGGAGCCTTTCGGTCACCATCAGCGACGTGGTCGAGGTGAAGACGAACCGGTCGTTCCCGGCGGCCGCGGCCGCCTCCAGCAGGTTGAGCGTCCCGGTGACGTTGACGTCGACGAAGGCCTGGCGCGGGTAGCGCACGATGTCCGGCTTGTGGAGGGCGCCGGAGTGGATCACGGCCTCGATTCCGTGGTCGGCGAAGACCCGGTCGATGAGGGCGCGGTCGGCGACCGAGCCAAGGATGTCCGTGTCCGCCCCGGGAGCGACGTCGAGGCCGGTGACCTGATGCCCCTCCTGGCGGAGGCGAGGCGCGAGGAAGCGTCCGAGCCACCCCGAGGAGCCTGTCAATAGAACCCGCATCCCCGCTCCCCCGTCGTCATCCCGGCGAAAGCCGGGACCTCAGGTCGAGAAGTCTCGGCGGGCCTCCCCGAGATCCCGGCTTTCGCCGGGATGACGGTCAGCCCTTGAACCCCTGCGCGACCACATACCATTCGGACGAGCCCTTT